>DATFXS010000117.1:0-3095 GCA_035315605.1 Polyangia bacterium | reverse complement strand
ACGCGCTGGTCGCCCGCCTCGCCGAGCGCGGCGGCGAGGTGCGGCTCGGCGCGCGCGTCACGCGCGTGCTGGTCAGGGGCGGGCGCGCGTCGGCCGCCGTGCTCGCCGACGGGACCGAGATCGCCGCCCGCCGGGCGATTCTCGCCGACACGTCCGCCGCCGCGCTGCTGCTGTCCATGCTCGACGAGCGCGAGGTACCGGGCTGGGTCAGGTCGTTCATGAGGCGCTTTCCGCAGGGCTGGGGCACCTTCAAGGTGGACTGGGCGCTGTCGGCGCCGGTGCCGTGGGCGGTCGAGGCGGCGCGCGAGAGCGCGGTCGTGCACGCCGGCGAGAGCGTCGACGATCTGGCCCGCTTCACGCGCGAGGCGCGCGCGGGCCGGCTGCCCGACCGGCCCTACCTGGTCATCGGACAGCAGAGCATCGCCGATCCGACGCGCGCGCCGGCCGGCAAGCACACCCTCTACTGCTACACGCACATCCCGTCGCAGGTCGAGGGCGGCTGGGCGGCCGCGCGCGAAGCCTTCGCCGACCGCGTCGAGGCGCGCATCGAAGAGCTGGCGCCCGGGTTCCGCGCGTCGATCCTGGGACGCCACATCATGGCGCCGCCTGATCTGGAAGGGTGGAACGCGAACCTCGTCGGTGGCGACCTGGGCGGCGGTTCGAACGCCTGGCACCGCCAGCTGCTGTTCCGGCCGCTGTTCCCTTACTTCCGCTACCGCATGCCGGTGGCCGGGCTCTACCTCTGTTCCAGCTACGCCCACCCGGGCGCGGGCGTTCACGGGATGTGCGGCGCCAACGCGGCGCTCGTCGCGGCCCGCGACGCCGAGCGACGCGTGTAGACTCTCGTCGTGGATCTGTTCGACAGGGCGGGCACGCCGCGCAAGCGCGGGGCGGGCGCGGCCGACGCCGCCGAGGAGACGCTGGAGGGGACGGTCGAACGCGTCGTCTATTCGGGCGGCGACGGCACGTTCACGGTGGCGCGGATGAAGCTGGAACGCGGCGGCGACCTGGTGACCGTCGTCGGCAGCCTGGTAGGCGTGCCGGCCGGCGCCGTGCTGCGCGTGTCGGGGCGGTTCGAGACGACCACGCGCTTCGGCGACCAGTTCCGCGTCACGCGCTACACCGAGGTCGCGCCGCAGACGATCGACGGCCTCCGCCGTTACCTCGGCTCGGGCCTCATCAAGGGGATCGGTCCGGAGTTCGCTTCGCGCATCGTCGAGCGTTTCGGCATCGAGACGCTGGAGATCCTCGATCGCGAGCCGGCCCGGATCAGCGAGGTGCCGGGGATCGGTCCGTCGCGTGCCCGCGCGATCCGGTCGGCCTGGACCGCGCAGCGCGAGGTGCGCAAGGTGATGGTCTTCCTCCAGGGCTACGGCGTCTCGCCCGCGTTCGCGGCGCGCATCTACAAGAAGTACGGCGCGGCGGCGATCGCGCGCGTGCGCGAGAACCCGTATCGACTCGCGTTCGACGTGTGGGGCATCGGCTTCCTGTCGGCCGACCGGCTGGCCGCGGCGCTGGGCGTGGCGCGCGATGCGCCGTCGCGCGCCGAGGCCGGCGTCCGTCACGTGCTCGACGACGAGGGCGGCAACGGCAACGTCTACGTGCCGCGGCCGCGTCTGGCGCAGCGGGCGGCGGCGCTGCTGGATCTGCCCGAAGAGGCCGCCGACGCGGCCATCGATCGGCTCGCGAAGACGGGCGACGTCGCGCTGGACGCGACGGTCGTCGAGGACGCGCGCGCGCCCGCGGTCTACGAGGCCGGGCTCTACCGGGCCGAGACCGCGCTGGCGGCGGGGCTGCGCAAGCTGCTCGCCGCGCCGGCGCCGAAGCTGGAGATCGATCAGGTGCGCGCCATCGCCTGGTACGAGAAGGAAGCCGGCATCGCGCTGGCGCGCCAGCAGGCGGAGGCGGTCCGGACCGCGCTCGGCGCCAAGGTCGCCGTGATCACCGGCGGGCCGGGCGTCGGCAAGACGACCATCGTGCGCGGCATCGTGTCGATCCTGGGCAAGAAGGGCGCGACGATCGCGCTGGCGGCGCCCACCGGGCGCGCGGCCAAGCGCCTGTCGGACGCGACGGGCGTGCCGGCGTCGACGTTGCACCGGCTGCTTGAATGGCGCCCCGCGGAGGCGAGCTTCGCCCGCAACGCCGCCCGCCCGTTGGAAGCGGATGTCCTGATCATCGACGAGGCATCCATGGTCGACGTCCGCCTGGGCGCGGATCTGGTCGCGGCGCTGCCGCCGTCGGCGCGCCTGGTGCTGGTCGGCGACGTCGACCAGCTGCCGTCGGTCGGTCCCGGCACGGTGCTGGCCGACGTGATCGCCAGCGGCGCGGTCCCGGTGGTGCGGCTGACCGAGATCTTCCGGCAGGCGGCCGAGAGCCTGATCGTCGTCAACGCCCACCGGATCCACGACGGCGACATGCCCGACCTGGGCGCGGGCGCCGAGCGCGACTTCTTCTTTCTGGAGGAGGACGATCCGGCCCGCGCCGCCGCGCTGATTCGAGATCTGGTGACGACGCGGCTGCCGCGGCGCTACCAGCTTGCGCCGCACGAGATCCAGGTGCTGTCGCCGATGCACCGGGGCGAGCTGGGCGCGGGCAACCTGAACCAGCTGTTGCAGGAGGCGCTGACCACCGGCGCCGTCGGGATCGATCGCGGCGCGCGCAGCCTGCGCATGGGCGACAAGGTGATGCAGGTTCGCAACGACTACGACAAGGAAGTCTGGAACGGCGATTGCGGCGTGATCGAACGGATCGACGCGGACGCGGAGACGCTGACGGTCCGCTTCGACGATCGGTCGATCGAGTACGGCCTCGACGAGCTGGACACGCTGACGCTCGCCTACGCGGCGACCGTGCACAAATCACAGGGGTCGGAGTACGCCGCCGTGGTGATCCCTGTGCACACGCAGCACTATGTGATGCTGCAGCGGAATCTGCTCTACACGGCGGTGACGCGCGGCAAGCGCCTGGTCGTCCTGGTCGGGTCGCGCAAGGCGCTGGGAATCGCGGTGCGCAACGCCGACGTGGCGGCCCGCTGCTCCGGGCTGGCGGTGCGGCTCGCGCGCGTGACGTAAGTCCGCGGCGCCGCGGCATTCGCT
>DATFXS010000116.1:0-12692 GCA_035315605.1 Polyangia bacterium | reverse complement strand
TACGAGGCGATCGACACGCTGGAGCGGCTGCTGGTCGAAGTCGCCGACGAGGAACGGAGCCACGGTGAAGCGGCCACGCCCGCCGAGGTGGCGGAGATGGTGGGCGCGCACGAGGCGCTGGCGCGCCTCTACTCGCGCGTCGGTCTGTGGGGCAAGGTCGTCGACAGCCTGAAGCGCCAGGCGGAGCTGACCACCGACCCGCAGAAGTCGCGCGCGCTGCGCCTGGAGGTCGCGTCGGTCTACGAGAAGGAGCTGGGCGTCCCCGAACGCGCCACCGAGGCGTACGAGGCGATCCTGGCGTCGGCGCCCGACGACGAAGAGGCGCTGGCTGCCCTGGACCGCCTGAACGAGGTCCACAGCCGGTTCGAGGACCTCCAGGAGATCCTCGAGAAGCGCGCGGTGCATGCCACCGGGAAAGAGCGGATCGACCTGGTCCGTCGGCGCGCCAAGCTGCTCGAAGAAAAACTGAACAACCCCGAGGCCGCCGCCAGCGCGCTGCGCGAGCTGGGCAACGACGCTATCGCCGACGACGAGATGCTGGGGGCCCTGCTGCGCAACCTGCGCCGCGCCGGACTGGCGCACGAGGCGGCGCGCGCGCTCTCCCAGCGGATCGACATCGAGCGCGCCCGCGGCGGCGCCGAGGCCGGCAAGCGCGTCGCCGAGCTGAACCTGGAGCTGTCGCTGCTCAAGCTCGACGACCTGCACGACCCGGCCGCCGCGCGCAAGGAGGTCGAGGCGGCCCTGGAGGCGGCGCCCGAAAACCCGGCGGCGCTGGCGGCCCTCGGCCAGCTGCACCTGAAACAGAACGACTTCGCCGCCTACGCCGCGACCCGCGTGCGCGAGGCGCGCGCGCTGCGCGGGCGCCCGGACGCGCAAGAGTCCATCGATGCGCTGCTCGACGCGGGCCGGGTCTACCGCGAACAGGTCCAGGCGCCCGACAAGGCGCGCGCCTGCTTCGAAGAGGCGCTGCAGGAAGATCCGCGCAACGGCGAGGCGCTGCGCGCGCTGGCGTCGCTGCTGTCCGCCGAAGCGAACTGGGATCAGGCGCGGCGCGTGCTGGAACGCCAGCTCGAGATGACCGAGGACCCGGGCGATCGCGCCGTGGTGCTGACCGATCTGGCCCGCACCGCCTGGGAAGGCTTCAGCGACGGCGCCGAGGCGCAGCGCTACCTCGACGAGGCGCTGACCCTGGTGCCGAACCACCTGCCCGCCATCCTCGCCGTCGCCGACATCCACTACAAGGAAGGCCAGTGGGAGCAGGCGGAGAAGCGCCTGACCGAGGCGGTGCGCCGGCTGCGCAGCCAGCCGCAGCAGGCCGCCAAGCTGTTCCAGCGGCTCGCCGAGGTCCACGAGAAGCTCGGCAAGCTGGACGAGGCCTACCGCCAGCTGGTCGAGGCGGACCGGATGGGTCCCGGTCAGCTGCTGACCAAGCTGTCCCTCGGCGAGAACCGCTTCCGGGCCGGGCGCTGGCGCGAGGCCGCGCTGCACCTCGGCGGCCTGGTCGACCACCCGGACGCCGCCCTCTATCCCGAGGAGGTGGCGGACGCGCTGGCGCACGCCGCGCAAGCCGAGGTCAAGCTGCGCCACCCCGACCGCGCCGTCGATCTGTACGAGTCGGCCCTCAAGCTGCGCGGCAATCATCGTCCCACGCTGCGCGCGCTGGCGGAGCTGGCGCTGGAGCGCGGCGAGAAGCAGAAGGCGGCCATCTACCTCCGGCGGATCGCGGAGGATTCGAGCGATCGCATGGAGCGCGCGCAGATGTTCGAGCGCCTCGGCGACCTGTGTCTGGAGCTCGAAGACGAGCCGCAGGCCCTGTCGGCGTTCAGCGAGGCGGTCAAGGCCTACAACGTCCCGGGCGAGGAGCAGGTGTCGCTGCTCGAGAAGGTGCTGAAGCTGCAGCGATCGACGGGCGCGACCGAGGCGGCCGCGCAGACCTCCGCGCTGCTCGTCGAGCTGGTCAAGGATCCGAAGGAGCGCGGCGAGCGCCGCCGCGACGCCGCCCTGCTGATGGCCGAACGCGGCTCCGTCCGCGAGGCGGCGGAGCTGCTGGAGCAGGCGCTGGTCGAGGATCCGCAGGACGAGGCGGCGCTGGTCGCGCTGTGCGGCCTGGCCGACAAGCTGCCGAAGAACTTCGGGCTGTCGGACAAGCTGGCGCGCGCCCTCGAGGGCCTGGCGCCGCCCGCGGCGGACGCGGCCTCGCGGCGCCGGCGCGCCGAGCTGTGGCAGCGGCTCGGCGAGCTCGCGCGCAAGAAGGACGCCGTCGCCGCCATCGAGGCGTTCGAGCACGTCGTCGCGCTGGATCCCGAGCAGCTGTCGGCCCGCGAGGCGCTGGCGGCGCTGTACAAGGATCGCGACGGCTACGAGGACGCCGCCATCGAGAACCACCGCAAGCTGCTGTCGCTCGACGTCACGCGCGCCGATTCGCTGCGCGCGCTGGCGGCCGCCTACGTGCGCCGCGGCCTGGTGGACCGCGCGCGCTGCTGCACCGAGGTGCTGTCGGTGCTGGGGCTGGCGACCAAGGACGAGGAAGCATTCCTCGACGCGCACCCGTCGCAGGAGCTGAAGCCGGACGATCCCTACGCGTCGGCCATCGAGGAGCAGGACCGGCGCGAGCACCTCGCCCTGCCCGAGGCGACGCTGATGGCGGAGATCTTCTCCTGCCTGTGGGAAGGGGCGCCCGGCCTGATCGGCCAGCGCCTGGAGGACTTCGGCGTGTCCACGCACGACAAGGTGTCGCCGATGTCCGACCTCGACCTCGGCAAGATCTACGGCCAGGTCGCGAAGGCGCTCGGCAACCGAAAGACGGCGCTCTACGTTCGTCCCGACGGCGCGCCCCACGACGTCATGATCGTCGTGCAGGCGCCACCGGCGCTGGTGGTGGGGCCGGCGCTGGCGAACGGCGCCAAGTCTGCCGAGGTCCGCTTCCAGCTCGGCCGCGGCATCGAGCTGTCACGTCCCGAATACATCCTCGCCGCGGGCGTGCGCCCCAAGCAGTTCACGACGCTGTTCGCCAGCGTCCTGCGCGCCTTCCACCCCCGTCACGCTCGGCGGCGGGCCAGCGCGGGCGACGCCGCCGCCGAGCAGGCCGCGAAGCTGAAGAAGAACGTCCCCTACAAGGTGTCGAAGCAGCTGGTCGAGCTGTTCGGCGCGCTCGGCACCACGTCGTGGAGCTCGTTGCGCTGGCGGACCGTCGTCCACCACGTCGGCAACCGCACCGGCCTCGTCCTGTGCGGCGATCTCAAGACCGCCGCCGCCATCGTCGTCAGCGAGAGCGGCGCGTTCACGATCGGCGACACGCCGACGACCGAGGACGTGCGGAAGCTGGCCGTCAGCTACGAACCGCTGCGCGAGCTGCTCCGCTTCGCGGTCAGCGAGGACCACTTCCTGCTGCGCGAGAAGCTCGGCACCGCGATCGCGAAGGCCGCGGCCGCCTAGAAACGCAGCGGGATTCGGATCTATCTATCGCTGGGCTGCGGGCGCGACAGCGCCAGCAGCGGGACCTTCGTCTCTTCCAGTCGGGCCAGCAGCGTGTTGATGTCGTTCTGGAACGCGACCTCGCTGCGAATGTCGCCGTTCGTGAGCGCCCGCCGCGCTTCAGCTGCTGTGACGATTTTCACTTGGGGGTCGTTCATGTGCGCGCCTCGTTTCGGGATTTCAGCAACGCTCATGCCAGGGGTCTCACACCCTTATGCCCGAGGGGTACCCGACCGATCACGAAGACGTACGCGCCTGATGGCGCCACCGGCGCGTCACGTTCGTGTTACTGCGTGACGGTGTTGCGCCACATTGTTTCGCTCAGCCACGCCTGGAGATCCGGCGGCCAGGGACTGTCGAATGACAGGTTGGCGCTGGTACGTGGATGTGCGAGAGCGAGCCGGGTCGCGTGCAGCGCCATGCGGGGCGGCGCGGGCGAAAACGGGCGCCCGTAACGAGCGTCGCCGATGACGGGCGTTCCGACCTCGGCCATGTGGATGCGGATCTGGTGCGTCCGGCCCGTCTCGAGCCGACACGTCAGAGCCGTGGCGCGATCGCCGAACCGTTCCCGAACCTCGACGTGGGTGACGGCGCGGCGGCCGCCCACAGGCCGGTCGACGGTTTTCAGGTCCGCCGGAAACGCGCCCGCGACGACCGCCAGGTACGCGCGTTCCAGATCGTGGTCGCGAAAGCGACGCGACAGCTCGCGGTTCGCGTCGGCGGTCTTCGCGAACACGACCAGGCCGCTGGTGTCGAGATCGATCCGGTGGACGACGAAGATCGTGGCCGGTGGCTGGGTGCGGCGCGCCAGCATGTCGGCGAGGTTGTTGCGGTCGCTCTCCGGCGTCGGCGCGGTCAGCAGGCCCGCCGGCTTTTCGACCACGACGATGTCGCCGTCCTCGAACACCACCGCGAACGGCGGCAGCTGTCGCTCGTCGGCGCTGCGCGCGGCACGGCCGGTCTTCTTGGTCGCGCGCGCGAGCGCGCCGCCCATCACCGCGACCACCTCCTCGCCCGCATGCATCGGACGACTGGCGACCTTGACCCGCCGCCCGCCGACGAACACGCCGCCGATATCCAGCAGCACGCGCGCCTGCCGCCGCGACAGGCCCTCCACGCGCGCCGCCAGCACCTGATCCAGGCGCCGCCCGACGTCGTCGTCTCCGACGGTGAATGCGACGCGGTTGGGGGCAGGCACCCGCGCACTCTAAACATTCGCGCTGCCCGGATCCACGGCGCGCGCTCGTCCGGCCCTACTGGATCGTCAGCGTCGCCGGAGCGGATTGCCCGTACCAGCCTCCTGGCGAGACGACGACGGAGGTGGTGCGCGCTGCCGCGATCTCCCCGGCCGGGACGTCGACGTCGAGGTGACAGGCTGAGGCCGGTATGCCGTTGAGCGCGATTCCGTTGCCGACGACGACGATGGCGTAGTCGTTCGGCCCCGTGGCCAGGTGGTGACCGTAGATGGCGATCCTGACATTGACGTTCGCGGGGACGGTGTCGGGCGACAGGCAGGTGATCTCCGCGGCGAGGCCCGCATCGGGCCGGTCGTTGTAGCCTTCGCAGTTGGCAGGCTCGCCACAGGTCAACGTGGTGCCGCCGGTGCCGCCGGTTCCTGTCGTGCCCGCGCCCCCGCCGGTTCCAGCTGAGCCCGCGCCGCCGCCGGTTCCTGTTGCACCCGCGCCGCCGCCCGTTCCCGCCGTGGCCGCGCCACCACGCCCACCGCCGCCGGGGCCGGCGCCGTTGCCGGACGAATCGGTGCAACCGGCAGCCGCGGCCGCCAACAGGCCAAGCAAGGCGATCTTCCGCATGAAACCCCCTCGAGGCAACTGACCCAAAGCCCGAGCGTAACACGAGCCCGGGTATCCCCGATTGACAGCCCGAAGCGCGCCGCGGTAACTCGACGGTCGTGGATCGCAAGCAGAGGTTCTACGTCTGGCTCACGGCCATCTTCGTCGCCGCGCTGGTGACCAGCGACCTGATCGGCGGCAAGGTGTTCCGCGTGTGGGGACTCGACCTCTCGGTCGGCATGATCCCGTTTCCTCTGACCTTCCTGCTGACCGACATCATCAACGAGTTCTACGGAACCGAGGGCGCGCGGCGGGTGACGTTCGTCGGGCTCGGCGTCGCATTGTTCGTGTTCACGATCATCAACATCGCGATCGCCCTGCCGACCAGCCCCGAATCGCCGATGCACGGCGACCAGTTCCGCGCCGTGTTCGGCTGGTCGGTGCGCCTCTACATCGCGTCGCTGACGGCCTACGTGATCGGCCAGCTGCTCGACATCTCGATCTTCTTCACGCTGCGCAAGATGACCGGTCACCGGTTCCTCTGGCTCCGGTCGACCGGTTCGACCGTGCTCTCGCAGGCCGTCGATACACTGGTCGTCAGCTTCGTTCTCTTCTCCGGCGCGAAGTCGACGTCGTTCATCCTGCACATCGCGCGCAACAGCTACATCGTCAAGCTGGTGCTGGCCGTCGGGCTTACGCCACTCATCTACGTGGGGCACGCCCTCCTGCACCGGCACTTCCATGTCCGCGAGGTGCTGGTCAAGGACAGCGACGGCTGACGATCACGGCTGGGTTCCGCAGGGCGGGCTGCCGCCCCAGCAGACGACCGTACCGTCGGGCTTGATGCCGCACGTGTGATACGACCCGGCGCTGACGTGCGCGAGGACCAGGCCGGCGGGCGGCACCGTGTCGCCGTAGTGGTCCTCTCCCCAGCAGGTGACCGCGCCGGCCGCGTCGAGGGCGCAGGCGTGGAACTCGCCGACGCTCAGCTCGCGGAACGGCCCCGCCGGAGGCGTCTGTTGAAGGATCGCCGCTTCTGACGCTGGAGGCCACGCCGCCACCCAGCAGGCGACGCTTCCGTCGACGCGCAGGCCGCACGCGAAGAAGCGCCCCGTGTCGACCGTCGCGAACGGCCCCTGCTGGACGCCCTGCGACTCCATGCCGACCCGCGGCTCCCAGCAGACGGCCGCGTGCTGGCTCGCCTCGAGGCCGCACATGTAATAAGCGCCACCCGTCAGCGATTCGAAGACATACCCCTGGGGCGCGTAGCCCGCGTGGCCCCAGCAGTCGACCTGAGCCCCGGCGCGCGCGCACAGCGCGTCTTCGGCGATGACCACCTGGTCGTAGATGCCAGCAGGCGTCGTACCGACGCTGGTGGGCAATCCCGCGCAATCGAGCTGCCCGGTCGTCCGGACACCGCAAGCGCCGAGGAGCGCGCTGACGTCCTTGAAGACGCCCGTCAACGCCGGCACGGAGAGCCCCCAGCAGGTCAGCGTCCCGTCGGGATGGATGCCGCAGGTCAAGCTGTTACCGGCGCTCAGGAAGTTGAACGTCCCCGCGGGCGCGATCGTGACAGGACACGGACCACCGCCGTCGATCCCATCGATCGCTTCGTCCATTCCGGCGTCGCGCGAGGTCGAGGGTGGCACGCGGTCCGTGCCGGCGTCCGTCCCGCTCACGGGATCCGAGCTGGGAAGCGTCCTCACGCACCCGGCGATCGCGATCGAGGCCGCGAGCAGGTCCCATCCCCGGCGCCGGTTCATCACGGTTGGATCATAAGGCACGTCGGCGCGCTCCGCGTGGCCTATCCTCGATTGGTGCCTCGCGCCGTCGTCCTCGCACTGGTCGTTGTCGTTCTGGGCGCGTGCCGCACCTGCCCGCCGCGACCGCCACCACCGCCGGGCGCCCTGTGCCGGACCGACGCTCAGTGCGGCGCGCCCTTCGTCTGCCGCGATCCGCTGACCGGCCAACCGGGGACGGCGACCGATCCGGGGAACTGCACCGGGCCCTGCCGGTCGAGCGAGGACTGCCGCGGCGGCACTTGTCGGCGCGGCACCTGCGAGTCCATGTCCACCATCAGCTGGCCGGATCTGTTGCTGGAGCTTGACGAACGCCCGGCGCCATTCGAGGTCGGGCCCTGGATCAATTTCGGCGGTGGCTTCCGCAGCCAGTTTGGTGGGACGACCACCGCCAGCGCGGTCGGCACGGGCGCCGAGGGGACGTTCCGTCTTCATGCCGACACGGGCAACTGCGCCGGCCACCCTGAGCAGGGGCCCTGCCCCGCCTGGCTGCCGCGCCTCGGCCCCTGGGCGACGGTCGAGGCGACCGAGAGATTGACTCACCCGCACGTCGACGGCGGCCTCGCATTCGATCTCGGCGGCCCCCTAGCCCGGTCGTTCTCGACGTTCGGCGCGCGCGTCGGTCTCGGGCGCGGCGAGGGCGCCACCGAGATCGCGGGGCAGCTCTCCTGGGGCCTGCGCTTCGTCAGAATGCGAAGCCAGGCATTCGGCAGCAACGGCCCGTGCCGCACCGTCATCGCGCCGGTCACCGGCCTCCGCCTCTACGCGGCCGCCCGCCGTGCGATCGAGGGCGGCGACGCGCTGACGGTTACGTTCGGCGTCGAATGGCGCCCGTTCGGCCGCGGCCTCGGCCTGATGGAGTGAGGACGGCCCAGCGCTTCACGCCGCCGCGGGCGGCGGCGGCGCGGGCGGTGGCGGCAGGACGGGGGCCGACATGACGCCCAGCTTCGGCATCTCGGTCAGCACCAGCGGCAGGAGCTCGTCCATCCGCTTGACGTACTGGATCTCGATCTCGTTGCGCGGCTGCTCCGGGATCTCGATGACGTCCTTGCGGTTTCGCTCGGGCAGCACGACACGCTTGATGCCGGCCCGGTGCGCGGCCAGGAATTTCTCCTTGATGCCCCCGACCGGCAGCACCAGCCCGCGCAGCGTGATCTCGCCCGTCATCGCGACGTCGTTGCGGATCGGCTTGCCGGTCAGCAGCGACGCCATCGCGACGAACATCGTGACGCCCGCCGACGGGCCGTCCTTCGGGATCGCGCCCGCCGGGATGTGGACGTGGATGTCCGTCTTCTCGAGGAACGTCTCCTCGAGGCCGAGCCACTTGGCGCGCGACCGGATGAACGACAGCGCCGCCTGCGCCGATTCCTTCATCACGTCGCCGAGCTGGCCGGTCAGCACCAGCTGCCCCTTGCCGTTCATCTTGGTCGCCTCGATGAACAGGATGTCGCCGCCGACCGGCGTCCAGGCGAGGCCCGTGGCCACGCCCGGCTCCGCGGTCCGCTCTGCCACCTCCGAGATGTGCTTGGCCGGACCGAGGAACTCCGCGATCCGCTCGTGCGTCACCCGCTCTTGCGGCTGCGCCTTCCCCTCGGCGACCAGCACCGCCACGGCGCGAATGACGTTGGCGATCTCGCGTTCCAGGTTCCGGACCCCCGCCTCGCGCGTGTAGCTGTCGATCACCTCCGCGACCGCCGCGTCGTCGAACGTCAGCCGGTCGGTCGTCAGCCCGTGCTCTTCCAGCTGCTTCGGCACCAGGAACTGCTTCGAGATCGAGAGCTTCTCTTCACGCGTGTAGCCGGGCAGCTCCAGGACCTCGAGCCGGTCGCGCAGCGCGGGCGGCACCGGGTCCATGATGTTCGCCGTCGCGACGAACATGACCTTCGACAGGTCGAACGGCACCTCCAGGTAGTGGTCCGAGAAGGTGTGGTTCTGCTCCGGGTCCAGCACCTCCAGCAGCGCCGCCGCCGGGTCGCCGCGGAAGTCGTGCCCCAGCTTGTCGATCTCGTCGAGCATGAAGACGGGGTTGTTCGACCCGGCCTTCTTCATCCCCTGGATCAGGCGGCCCGGCAACGAGCCGACGTAGGTGCGCCGGTGGCCGCGAATCTCCGCCTCGTCGCGCACGCCGCCCAGCGAGATGCGGATGAACTTGCGCCCGAGGGCGCGCGCGATCGAACGCCCGAGCGACGTCTTGCCGACGCCGGGCGGGCCGACCAGGCAGAGGATCGGGCCCTTCTTGTCGCTCTTCAGCTTCCTGACCGCCAGGTACTCGAGGATGCGCTTCTTCACCTTCTCGAGGTCGTAGTGGTCGGTGTTCAGGATGTTGCGCGCCTCCTGGATGTCCAGCTTGTCCTCGGTCGAGATCGACCAGGGCAGCTCGACCAGCCATTCGAGGTACGTGCGCGTCACCGTGTATTCGGCCGACGACGGCTGCATCACTTTCAGCCGTTCCAGCTGCTTGAGCGCGACCTTCTCGGTCTCGCCCGGCATCTTGGCCGCCACGATCTTCTCGCGGAAGTCGTCCAGGTCGCCGCCGGTCTCGTCGATCTCGCCCAGCTCTTCCTTGATCGCCTTGAGCTGCTGGCGCAGGACGTACTCGCGCTGGTTGCGCCCCATCTCCTCCTGCACCTGGCTGTTGATCTTCTCGCGGACCTTCAGCACCTCGTGCTGGCGCGACAGGAACCCCAGCACCTTGCGCAGGCGCGCCTTGAGGTCGAACGTCTCCAGCACGTCCTGCTTCTCGTCCACCTGCACGTCCAGGTGCGAGATGATCACGTCGGACAGCTGGCCCGGCTCGACGACGCTGTCGACCAGCGCGCTCGCCTCCTTGGGCAGCTCGGGCATCAGCTTGATGACGCGCTTGGCGACATCCTTGACGTTCATCACCAGCGCGTCGAGCTCGACGTCTGTGGCCGACGAATCGGGGAGCGCCTGCACGCGCGCGGTCATGAACGGATCGCTGCCGCCGATCTCGAGCAGGCGGATGCGCGAGACGCCCTGCAGGATGACCGAGAAGTTGTCCTTGGCCAGCTTGATGACCTTGAGGATCCGCGCCGCGCAGCCGACCATGTAGAGGTCGCCGGGCCCGGGGTCCTCCGTCCGAGCGTCGCGCTGGGTGACGATGCCGATGACGGGGCGCTCCTTGGAGATCGCCTCCTCGACCAGCTTCACCGACTTCTTGCGGCCGACGTCGATCGGGATGATCGACCCTGGGAACAACACTGAATTTCGCAGCGGGAGGATCGAGATGATTTCAGGAACCTCGACGGGGCCCTCCGGCGCTGCCTTCTTGGACGCCATAGCTCGATCGTATACGGGAGAACGCCGCTTGGCCAGGGGGGCCTATGCCCGGAAATGCGCGGTTCACGGCAGCAACCGCGAAGCTTGCCGAGAGCGGCTTGCCCTCACCCCGACCCTCTCCCGCAAGCGGGAGAGGGAGAAAGATCCGGATCTGATCCCCTCGCCCCGCGGAGCGGCAGCGTGGGTAGTCGGTTAGGGTGAGGGGTCCGTCCGCGGCTAGCGCTTCTTGTCGCTGGCCGGCTTGGGCTGCGGGTTCAGGGTGTGGACGGTGGCGCCGCCGCCTGCCGTCCCGCCGCCGCCCAGGCTGGCCGTGCCGGTGTCGCGCGCCACGCCGAAGTGGGTCAGGATCTTCGCCTCGATCTTCTTCGCCACATCGGGGTGCTCGCGCAGGAACTGCTTGGCGTTCTCGCGCCCCTGGCCGATCCGGTCGCCGCCGAAGCCGAACCAGGCGCCCGACTTCTCGATCGCGCCGCATTCGGCGCCCAGGTCGACCAGATCGCCCTCGCGGCTGACGCCCTCGCCGTAAAGGATGTCGAACTCGACCTCCCGGAACGGCGGCGCCATCTTGTTCTTCACGACCTTCACGCGCGTGCGGTTGCCGACCACCTTCTCGCCGTCTTTCAGCGCGCCGACGCGGCGGATGTCCATGCGGACGCTCGCGTAGAACTTCAGCGCGTTGCCGCCGGTCGTCGTCTCCGGGTTGCCGAACATGACGCCGATCTTCATGCGGATCTGGTTGATGAAGATGACCAGCGTCTGCGACTTCGCGATCGTTCCGGTCAGCTTGCGCAGCGCCTGGCTCATCAGGCGCGCCTGCAGCCCGACGTGCGCGTCGCCCATCTCGCCTTCCAGTTCCGCCCGCGGCGTCAGCGCCGCGACCGAGTCGACGACGATGACGTCGACGGCGCCCGACCGCACCAGCATCTCCGTGATCTCCAGGGCCTGCTCGCCGCAGTCCGGCTGCGACACCAGCAGGTCGTCCGTGCGCACGCCGAGCTTGCGCGCGTAGCCGACGTCCAGCGCGTGCTCGGCGTCGACGAACGCGCAGATGCCGCCCATCTTCTGGGCCTCGCCGACCACGTGCAGCGCCAGCGTCGTCTTGCCCGACGACTCAGGCCCGTAGACCTCGATGACGCGCCCGCGCGGCAACCCGCCGACGCCCAGCGCGATGTCGAGGCCGAGCGATCCGGTCGGGACGACCTTCACCTCCGGCGGGGCGATCCCCTCGCCGAGGCGCATGATGCTCCCCTTGCCGAACTGCTTCTCGATGGTGGTCACAGCGACGTCGATCGCCTTCTCGCGAGCCGGATCCCGCTCGCGAATCGGCGCCACGGTCGCTTCCTTCTCGCCCTTCTCAGCTCGCTCGGCTTTCTCGGCCTTCTCGCTCTTCTCGGTCGTGGTCGTCGCCATGTCGTCGTCTCCTTTTAGTTGGCAGCCAGCGCGGCCCGTGACCGCAAAATGTAGGTCGACCCCTCGCCGCCCAGGCGGCTCTCGTAGACGTGGACCTCGTCGACGGTGGTCCCGCCGAAGTCCCGCTCGGCGAAGGCGTCCAGCGCGCGCCGCGCATCGACGCCCCGCCCTTTCGCCCGCCCGACCGTCACGTGCCCGGTGAACGGCCGCTGCTCGCGCGGGAAGCCGAGCCGTTCGCCCACCCCCTCGACCGCCTCCGCCACCGCGGCCAGCCCGCGGGCCGTGTCGTCGATCCCCACCCAGACGACGTTGGCCTTGCGGGCCGACGGGAACGCGCCCATCCGCCGCACCTCCAGCGGGAACCGCGGCACCGGCGCCAGCGCCCGCCCCAGCTCGTCCGCCAGCGCCGCCAGCTTCGCCTCGTCGACCTGGCCCAGGAATTTCACCGTGACGTGGAGGTTCTCGACCTTGCGGAACCACTTGATGCCCGACTCCGGCAGCACGCGCGCCATCTCCGCCGCGGCCGCCAGGATGCTCGTCCGGATCGCGTCCGGCAACGGAACCGCCACGAAGCTGCGCACGCTGTCTGTCATCGTTTGCGCGTATCGAAGTAACGGCGCGCCAGATCCAGCGCGTAGTAGGCGGCAGCGACCCGCACGCGATCGCGCCCGCCCGCGAACAGCTTGGTCGACGCGCGCGTCGTTCCCGGTCCGCAGACCGCGAAGCAGACCGTGCCGACCGGCTTGTCGGGCGCGCCGCCCTCCGGTCCGGCCACGCCGGTGATCGCCACCGCCACCGTCGAGCCGCACACCCGCTTCGCCCCCTCGGCCATCTCGCGCGCGGTCGGCTCGCTGACCGCGCCGAAGTCGGCGATGGTCTCGGGCTTGACGCCCAGCACGCCGGTCTTCACCTCGTCGGC
>DATFXS010000115.1:0-3113 GCA_035315605.1 Polyangia bacterium | reverse complement strand
GCGTGCCAGCCAGACCGCCGCGAGCACGAACGCCACGATCGCGGCCAGGTCGGTCAGCACCCAGATGATGGAGAACGCCCGGCCCAGCTCCGCCACCGACGGCAATAACAGGGATACGACCTTCATCAGGATCGGCAGCGTCCCCAGCGCCGCGTAGGCGATGGTCGCCCGGCGTCCGCGGCCACCGGACGGCGCCGCGGAGGCGGCGGCGCACAAGGCGAGCAGCGGCCCGGCAAAGGCGGCGATCATCAGCACGAACCACAGCGCCTCGCGCAGCGCCGGATAGTGATACGGCGCGGTCTGGCTCATCTGCGCGGGCACGATCAGGTTGAAGACCGTCAACGCGAGCAGGAGAGCGACCGCGGCGATAGCCCCCGCCATCATTTGACGGGCGCGACGCTCGAACGCCGAGAGCATCAGCACGAACGCGACCAGCGTCACCGCCGCGCAGCCGATCGTCGTGGCGGTCTGCACCCCGCCGACGATCTGAGCGCGGCGGATGAGAGCCTCGATCGAGATCCCGGGGCGATCCCAGGCGCTGGACCAGAGCCAGTTGAGGGTGTAGCAGACGACCCAGACGACGGTTGCGAGCGCCTGTGCGCCCGCTGCGAGCCGGAGCGCCCGCGCGGCGCGAGCGTTCATCGCCGCGCCAGGGCCGTCACCAGCGCCGCCGCCGACGCGACCTCTTCGGTGCCGCGCGAAGCCGGCTCGGGTTTGCCCAGAAGCTCGGTGCGGCGCCGCACCACGGTCGTCTCGGGATCGTTCAAGGTCATCAGCTCCACCTCGCTCGGATTGCCTGTCCGATCTGACGGTGGGGGGAGGGCGCGGGTCGCGCCGACAATCGACAAAACGGCGGGCAGATCGACGCGCAGGCGGCGCTTGCGGCCGCCGCCCCGGACCACGACCTCGACGGCGCGCGGCCCCGCGGCGGCCAGCTCCTCCACCCGGGCGATGTACGCGAACCCGAGGTTGCGCGCCGCCGCGGCGGGGACAGCGCCCAGGCCCTCGTCGTCCGAGCGCGCGCCGGCCAGCACGAGGTCGGCGCCGATGCGCTTGATGCCCGACGCCAGCGCCTGCCCCAGCGTGTGGAAATCGACGCTGGCGTAATCCTCGCCACCGAGGCGGACGGCGCGCGACGCGCCCGCGACCAGCGCGCGCTGCAGCGGCCCGGATTCGTGCGACGTTCCGGCGAGCAGCGCGACCATCTTCCCGTCGGTCGCGTCGGCGAGCGCCAGCCCCTGGGCCAGCGCGTGCGTGTCGTCGCGGCCCAGACCCGTGCCGTCGGGATCGGGCGGGGGCGCGTGCAGGCAGACGACGATGTTCATGATGGCTGCCCAGCGCCGGCCAGCGCCGCGAGGCTGGCGCAGAGATCGTCGATCGTGGCCTTGGTTGCATCGCCCTCTGCCACGCGCAGCAGAACGTCCGCGGGCGTCTTGCCGGGGCGGGCCGGGCCGGCCGCGAGCACGGCTCCGACCCGGCTGCGTGGCGTCCCGGAAATGACGGTGCCGCGCGCGCCGACCGCGATCACGACGCGCGGGACCGCCGTCGCGATCGCCGGCGCGCCGGCAACGGCATCGACGACCGTCACGCCGGCGGGCGCCGCCGCGGACAGCCGGGCGAGCGCGCCTTCGCCCACCGCCGGATCGACGACGATCAGGATCGGCGCCAGCGCGGCCGCGGCCAGATCGTCGACCTCCGACGCCAGCTCGACGACGCCGACCTTGGCGGGCGGCACGCAGGTGATCACCTCGACGTCCACCGCCCCGCTGCCGTGATCGGCGGGCGCGCCGCCGGCGGGCAGGATCGCGACGACCGGCCGCTCGAGCTCGACCGGATCGAGGCGCCGGTACGATGTTCGATCGGCTCGCCAGCGGCGTACGAAGACACGGCCGACGCCGTCCGCGAGCGGCGTGAGGGCCTCGCCCAGCTCCAGATCGGCGCTGGCAGCGAACGCGCCGCCCAGACGCGACGCCAGGCCCGGGCCCAGCTGCGGCCCGGCGCCGCCGGCCGGGAACAGCACGAGCAGCGGCGGGATCCGCTCGACCGCCGCGTACAGGGCGGGACCGTGCGTGAGATCGAGGGGCGGTGCGCCGAGGCCCGGACCCTCGCAGGCGAGCACCTTGTCGGCGCCGGCGCGCCCGAGCTGCGCGGCCAGCGCGTCGTCCAGATGGCGATCGGTCATCACGACGGCGAACACCGTCACCCCGGCCGTATGCGCCACGCGTCGTCCCTCTGAGAGCGCGAACAACGACGGCGCGGTCGGAAGGCCGTCTTGAATATCGATGGGAACGAGCAGATTCGGCAGGTGCGCCTCGCGGAGCGGAATCATGCCTGTGCGGACAGGGCCGTGTCCATTGACACGATGATCCACGGGTAGCGATAATGCGCATCGGCCGCAACGGCATGGCATCGGGACCCGACGGCGACGGCGACGACGACGAGCTTGTCGATATAGAGCTCGAGGAGCTGCCGGGGGAGGCGGAAGCGCCAGCTCCCCCGCGCGCACCACCGCCGAGTCCCCCGGCGCTGACGTCGCGTCCGCCGCCCGCCGCGTCCCGACCGGCGCCTCCCGTCGAACCGGCACCGGCTGTTTCCGAGCCGCCCGCCGAGGGCGAGGTCGAGCTGGGCGATCTGGTCGAGGTTCGCCAGCCGATCGCGGAGGCGGCCGAGTCGGACGCGCACGCCGATCGGACGCTGTTCGAGAGCGAAGCCGCCGCCGCGGACCAGGCGCCGCGACGCGCCGGGCTACTCCTGGAGGTGTCGCGGCTGCTGGAGGCCGAGGGTGAGCGGGAGGGAGCGCTCGCCGCCGCCCGGACGGCCTTCGCGGCGGCGCCGGCGCTGGCGATCACGCTCTGGACTTTGCGACGGCTGCTGTCGGGCGCCGAGCTGTGGGGCGAGCTGGCGGATGCTTACGGCGCGGCTGCCGACGCGATCGTCGCGACACCGGGTGCCGAGGCGCGCGCCGCTCGGGCGCGCGCCGATCTGCTGGTCGAGCGCGGCCGCCTGCTCGAGGACCGGCTGCAGCGGGACGCCGACGCGATCGCCAGCTACGAGGCCGCGCGGACAGCCGAGCCCGATCATATCGGGGCCTTGCTCGCGCTGTTGCTGGCGGG
>DATFXS010000114.1:0-4130 GCA_035315605.1 Polyangia bacterium | reverse complement strand
GGGATCCGGGAGATACGATTCCGGTGCCTGGATGCGCAGCCACGCGACGCGCGAGCCGCTCCGGCTGAACATGCCTGCCATGCGCTGGGTATCCGCCGAGACGAAGACCTGGGTCGAGTAATCGTATGTGGACCCGCCGTAATCGAACTTGAAGCCGAAAGCGGCGGCCTGGTCCCCGATCGTGCCGCTCACGTCGCCGCAGCACGGGGGCTCCGGGTTCAGACCCAGTCCCGCGCAGCAGCCGTGGCCAGAGATGTTGCCGCCCGCCTGGCGGATGTCGACCGCCACCGGATCCTCCCAGCCGAACATCGCCCACCGGCCGCTCACGCCTGGGCCTTTCACTGTCGCGCCGCCGTCCGGCGGGATGAAGGTGTTGCCTGTCTCGCAGGCCTGCGCCGCCACCAGGAACGCCGCCAGCGCGAATCGCACCTTCGAACCGCCCGACATCCATCGCGAAGGTGCCGGCTTTAGAACCGGGTGGCTCACCAAAATCAACTATCGCGGAATCAAGATGGCGCGTTGAGTGTTCAACGCGGCGTCACCGAATCGGCGATCGGAGGTATCCAGTGCCGGCGGAGGTACGGTCCCCGATTCTTTGACCCGCGTCGAATGAGCGCGCTTCTGCTGCTCGATCGCAAGCGGGGAGAGGGGACCAGAGGCGAGCGTCGACCTCTCGGCCGTGGTCCTGGCTATTCTTCCGCTTCGGCCTCGTTCGCGATGCCGTGGAGGCGCAGCTTCTCCCAGAGGTTCTTGCGCGAGATGCCGAGGATCTCGGCGGCCTTCATCTTCTTGCCGTTGGACTGGGCCAGCGCGCGCAGCAGGTACTCGTGCTCGAATTCCTTCATCGCCGCGGCCAGCGACCGCAGGTTGCCGCCGGGCGACGTCGGGGCGCCGTCGAGCGTGCCGGTGATGCCGGCGGGCAGGTGCTCGACGTCGATCTCGCCGCCGCCGGCCAGCACGACCGCGTGCTCGATGGCGTGCGCGAACTCGCGGACGTTGCCGGGGAACGAATACTGCGACAGCACCGCCCAGGCGCGCGGCGACACCGTCGACGGCGTCTTGCCCGGGGGCGTGAATTTGTTCAAGAAGTACTGTAACAAAAGCGGCAGATCCCCGCGCCGCTCGCGGAGGGGCGGGATCTCGATGTCCAGCACGTTCAGGCGGTAGTACAGGTCCTCGCGGAACTTCCCTTCGCGGATCCGCTCGCGCAGGTTGCGGTGCGTCGCCGAGATGATCCGGACGTCGACCCGGGTCACCTCGTTCGTCCCCAGAGGTTCGACCGTCCCCTCCTGCAGCACGCGCAGCAGCTTGGCCTGGGCGGGCAGCGGCACCTCGGCCACCTCGTCCAGCAGCAGGGTGCCGCCGTCGGCCGCCTTGAAGCGGCCGTCGCGGCGCTTGACCGCGCCGGTGAACGCGCCCCGCTCGTGGCCGAACAGCTCCGCCTCCAGCAGCGTCTCCGGAAAAGCGGCGCAGTTGACCGCGATGAACGGCTTCGTCGAACGCGCGCTGCGCTCGTGCAGCGTGCGCGCGATCAGCTCCTTGCCGGTGCCGCTCTCGCCCGTGATCAGGACGGGCGCGTCGCTCTGCGCGATCGTCTCGACCCGTTCGGACAGGCGCAGCATGGGCGGGCTGCGGCCGACGATCGTGCGCGCGCCGTTGGTGCCCGACTTGCGCTGCGACAGCTCGGCGCGCGCCTGTTCCAGCTCGCGCTTCAGCGCGCGCTGCGCGGCGATGCGCTCCATCTGAAGGACGATCTCGTCGACGTCGAACGGCTTCGTGATGTAGTCGTACGCGCCTTCTTTCAGCGCCGCGACCGCGTCCGCCACGGCGGCGTGCGCGGTGATCAGGATGACGTCGGTGCCCGGCGACTCCTGGCGGACCCGCCGGAACAGCGTCAGGCCGTCGATTCGGGGAAGGCGGATGTCGCACAGCATGACGTCGAACACGTTCGACGAGATCAGCGACAGGCCCTCCGCCCCGTTGGCCGCGAGCGTCACGCGATGGCCGCCATCGCGGAGCGCATCGCCCACGATCGCGCGGAAATCGGGCTCGTCGTCAACCAGCAGGATGTCGAGCATGGACCCTTCGTCCTCCCGTAACACGCGGAGATGACTTGCGCATCCGCAAAAGCGACCTACATCCGATGTATGTTTTCCCCCCAGGGCGGTCCGGAGCAAGCGCAATCAGGGCCACGCGCGCGCCGACTCGTGCTCCTGGTCGATGACTGCCGGGACACGCGTGAGCTCTACGCGGAATACCTGGAGCTGTCGGGATTCGACGTCAAGGAGGCAGAGGACGGAATCGTCGCGATCGACGAGGCCGTACGGGTACGCCCGGACGTCATCGTGATGGACATGAGCTTGCCGCGCATGGACGGACGCGAAGCGGCACGACAGCTGCGCGCGGACGAGCGCACCCGCGCAATCCCGTTGGTGATGATTTCCGGGTATGACGCCGACCGGCTGCCCCGGAACGATGGCCTCTGGGACCACTACCTCGGCAAGCCGTGCACGCCCGACGAGCTGGTCAGCGTCATCGGTCGCCTGGTCGTTTGAGCGCGCCGTTGGCCGCCGCGCCGACGCCGACCCGGAACCGCGGCCGCGCCGGCATGCGGGGCGGCGCGACCATCACGCCGTCGCGTCCGGCCGCCTTCGCGGCGTAGAGCGCGCGGTCGGCGGCGGCGTGCAGGGCGTCGAACGTCGGCAGCGCCGCCGCCCGCAGGTCAGCCGCGCCGATCGAGACCGTGTGATTGATCGGTTCGCTGGACTTGGCCCATCGATTCGCCCGCAGGCTCAGGCGGCGGACGCTGTCCCGGATGCGCAGCCCGAGGACGCGCGCCTCGGGCGCCGGCGTGTTCATGGCCAGCACCACGAACTCGTCGCCGCCGGTGCGGGCCACGAGATCGGTGGCTCGACAGGTCCGGCGCAGGGCCTCGGCGACCAGCTGCAGCGCCCGATCGCCGTCGGCGTGGCCGTGCCGATCATTGATGTTCTTGAGCCGGTCGAGATCGATGAGCAACAGCGCCAGCGGCGTGCCGTAGCGGGCGGAGCGGTTCAACTCGTCGGTGAAGGCGCTGCGCAGGCGGCGCCGATTGGCGAGGCCGGTCAGCGGGTCGGTGGTCGACAGCGTCCCCAGCAGATCCTCTTTCCGCCCGACGATCCAGCCGAGGACGGTCATCATCACCAGCGTCGCCACCAGGAGGTACGCATAGGCGAGCGGCCGCGCGCGTAGCTCGCCGAGGATCCACGAAATCGTCGGGATGTGGCGCCTGGTCGACGCCTCGAGCGCCAGCAGCCCGGCCACCATCCCGATCGACAGCGCGAACCCGGTAGACGGGTAGGCGAAACGCCGCGGCCACTTCGGCAATTTCCAGGCGAATGACATCGTCGCCGCCAACCTAGAGGTGGCGGCCGCCCTCGTCGGGGTGCGCGTGCGCTCCGGCATGCGCCGGCACGACCGCCCGGTGCAGCGCGAACGTCAGCGCGCGCGGCATCGTCTCCCCTTTGCGAACCACGTCCGCGACCCTCGGCCCCAGCACCTGCCGTTCGTTCCTCGTCATGTACATCGCGGACAGCACGATGAAGCGGACGTCGGCCAGACGCTCTTCCGTGCGCGCGGCGCGCAGCACGTCCAGGCCGGTCATCTCGGGCATGATGAGATCCAGCACCACGGCCGCGAACGGCTGGGCGCGGAGCAGAGCCAGCCCTTCCTCGCCCGAGGCGGCGCGCGTGACGTCGTAGCCCGCCGATTCTATGAAGCTGCCGATGCGCTGACGCTCGATCGGATCGTCCTCGATCAGCAGCACGGCGCCGGGCGCGTGCGGCGCGTCGAAGGGGGGGACGGCGGCGGCGGAGTCCTCCGCGGCCGGCTCGGCGGCGGTCGCCTCCGGGACGGCGGCGGCCGGCGCGGCGTTCGCCGCGATCGACGGCGATCCCTCGCCGAGCTGATCGATCAGCCCGAGCAGGTTGCGGCCGTTGCGCCGGATCACCTCCACGTAGCGCCGCTGCTCCTTCGACAGCGCGCCGGCCTCTTCGTCCATCAGCATCTGCGACAGCGTGATGATCGAATTCAGCGGCGTGCGCAGCTCGTGGCTCAACCGGGAGCGCAGGCTCCGTCTCAGGCGTGCGGTG
>DATFXS010000113.1:0-3847 GCA_035315605.1 Polyangia bacterium | reverse complement strand
GGACCCGCAGCCCGAGAAGGAGCTTCCCCAGAGGATCGCCGTCGTCGGTTCGGATCTCTACGGGCGGAACGTGCGCGAGCTCTGGAAGGGCTGGGACTCCCGCCTCGTCGGTCTCACCAACAACGGCTCCGAGCTCTTCCTGTTCCTGACGGCGCCGACCCACCTGACACCGCCGAAAAAGAAGAACGGCGCGTGGCGCTACGTCAGGCCGGGCAAGGTCTCGTCCGTCTGGTCAATTCCGCAGCCGGTCGGCGAGCCCCGTCAGGTCTGGAAGATCGAGGATCTCCTCGTCGCCGCGACATTCGACGGCGACGACCTGTACGCGTGCACCGGCCACGGCCTCTACAAGATCGCCGCGCGCGGTAACGGCGCGGCCGCGCGTGTGGGAGCCAACTGCGTGCCGCCCCTTCTGATCTGGAAAGGCTGGAGATTCCAGGCGGAGGACAAGTTCGAGGCGCAGCCGCTCCTGTTCGCGCGGATCGACTCCCGCGAAGAGATGAAGGAGCTGTTCCACGCGACGTTCGGCATGGGCATCGTGACCGACGATCAAGCCATTTACGCCTGCGTCGTGTCGGCCGACCCGGGCCACTGCGACCTGACGCGGATCGACGCCGCGGCGCTGGAAGCCCGCGCGAAGCCAGCGACGAAGTGAGGCGCCTCGGGCGCGGCGCTCAGGTCGTTTCGAGCGGCCGGTCGCTCTCGGCGAGCGCCTCGTCGCGCGCCGCCACGGGGGGCGGGCGGTTCCGCCAGCGCCGTTCGTTCCGATGCGCCAGCACCAGCAGGGGCGGCTGAACGAGCCGAGGAAGAACGGCGAGCATCAGCGCGCCGCCGATGACGACGATGGCGAGCGGCTTCTGCGTGTCCGCTCCGATGCCGTGCGAGAGCGCGGCCGGCGTCAGCCCGAGCATCGCGACGAAGGTGGTCATCAGCACCGGGCGCAGCCGGCGCTCCGCCGCGTGGCGCACCCCTTCTTCCAGACCCAGCCCGTCGTCCCACAGCCGCTGCGCGTACGTCACGACGATCAGCGCATCCTGCACGGAGATGCCGAAGATCGAGATGAAGCCCATCGCCGCGGAGATCGAGAAGTGGGTTCGCGTCAGCAGGAGCGCCAGGATCCCGCCGCTGCAGGCCACCGGAATACCGCCGAGCACGATCAGCATGTCCTTCCAGTTGCGCACCGACGAGTAGACCAGCATCGCGATCACCAGCAGCGTGATCGGGATGATGATCACCAGCCGTCCGGTCGCCTCGTTGAGCTGGTTGATCTCGCCCGCCCATTCCAGATGCGTGTCGTAGGGAAGCTTGACCCGCTCGGCGATCTTCTCCTGCGCCTCCGCGATCGTCGACGCGAGGTCGCGGCCGCGCACCGAGAACTTGACCGGGGCGTAGCGGCGGTTGTCCTCGCGGTAGATGAGGGAGGGACCTTCCTCCTCGACGATCTGCGCGATCTGTCCCAGCGGGATCTGCGCGCCGTCCGGCGTCGCGACCAGGATGTTGCGGATCGACGGGAGGTCCTTGCGGGCGCCCGCGGCCCAGCGCACCGTCAGATCGAACCGCTTCTCACCCTCGTAGACCTGCGTCAGCGCCCGCCCGCCGATCGCCGCTTCGATCACCGCTCCGACGTCGCCCACGTTCAGCCCATAGCGCGCGCAGAGGACGCGATCGGGCGTGATGCGGACGTCGGGCTGGCCGAGCGACGGGAAGAGGCCGAGGTCGCGGACGCCCTTCACCTCCTGCATCACGTCGACGATATCGTTCGCCTTCTGCTCGTTGACGCGCAGGTCAGGCCCGACGACCTTGACCGTGTTCTCGCCCTTGACGCCGGACATCGCCTCCTCGACGTTGTCCGAGATCATCTGGGAGAAATTGAAGATGACGCCGGGGAAGGTGTCTTCCAACTCGCGCGACAGCTCCTCGGTCATCGACGCCTTGGTGAGACCCCGGCGCCAGTCCTTGGCCGGCTTGAGCGGCGCGAACAGCTCGACGTTGCTGAAGCCCGAGACGTCGGTGCCGTCGTCCGGACGGCCCAGCTGCGACACGACGGTCGTGATCTCCGGGTGCTTGCGGCGCGCCTCGTCGCACGGCGTTCCCTCGGTCGGGCAGCCGAGGATCACGGCGCGCATCCGTCCGACGTACCGCGCGGAGTCGTCCAGGGAGATCGAGGTCGGGAAGGTGGCGCGGATCCAGAAGTTGCCCTCCTCGAGCTTCGGCATGAATTCGCGGCCGAGCGCGCCCGCCCCGACCAGGCTGGCCAGCACGACGGCGGCCCCGATGGCCAGCGCGGCTTGCTTGCGGCGCAGCGCGAACGCGAACAGCGGCAGGTAGACCGACTTCAGCGCCCGCATCAGCCAGTTGTCGTGCTCGTGCTCCTCGGGACGCGCCACGTGCAGGGCGCGCTCCGCCAGCACCGGCGTCAGCGTCAGGGCCAGGATGATGGCGCCCCCGATCGCGAACGCGTAGGTGTGCGCCATCGGCGAGAAGATCACGCCCGCCACGCCGGTCAGCGTGAACAGCGGGATGAACGCGACCCCGATCACCAGCGTGGACGAGAACATCGGCGGGCCGACCTCGCCCGCGGCCGAAAGAATCCGCTCGATCTTGTTGCGGCGGCCCGGCATCGCCAGGTGCCGGAAGATGTTCTCCATCATGATCACCGTCGAGTCGACGACGATGCCGAAGTCGACCGCCCCCAGCGAGATCAGGTTGGCGGGCGTGCCCGTGCCGACCATGCCGATGAACGCGAGCATCAGCGCCAGCGGGATGTTGAGCGCCGTGATGATCGCGGCCCGACCGTGGCCGAGAAACAGCCAGAGCACGCCCGCCACCAGCAGCATCCCGATGATCAGGTTCTCGAGGACAGTGTGGGTCGTCAGCTTCACCAGATCGGCGCGGTCGTAGTACGGTTCGATGCGCATGCCAGGCGGCAGCACGTGCTGCTTTTCGATCTCGTCCACCCGCGCGTGCACGTTGGCGAGCGTCTTCAATGAATCGCCCCCGTAGCGCATCAGCACCGTCCCCTGGACGACGTCGGGCTCCAGATCCTTGCCGATGATCCCGAGGCGCGGCGCGTGACCGACCGACACGTCCGCCAGATCGCGGACCCGCACCGGCGTCCCTTTCTGTTCGGTGACGACGATGTCCCGGATGTCGCCCAGCGATCGAATGAGGCCGATGCCGCGCACGTTGAAGGACTGCTCGCCCAGCGTCAGCCGCTGGCCGCCGACGTTTTGATTGGAATTGGCGATCGCACCTTCCAGCTGCGTCAGCGTCAGGCCGTGGCCCTTGAGCCGGTAGGGGTCGACCTCGACGTGGTACTCCTTCGTGTGGCCGCCGAACCCGACCACGTCGATGACGCCCGGCACCTGCCGGAACTGGCGCTCCAGGATCCAGTCTTCCGCCGTCTTCAGGTCGGCCAGCGAATAGCCGTCGCCGCGGACGACGTAGCGGTAGATCTCGCCGATGGCGCTCCAGGGAGACAGCTGCGGCGTCATGCCCGGCGGGAGCGAGACGAAGTTGAGCCGGTTCAGCACCCGCTGCTCGGCCAGGTGGTAGTCGACGTTCCAGGTGAAGTAACACTTGATGTCCGACAGGCCGAACAGCGACTGCGACCGGATGTGATCGAGATCGATCATCCCGTTCAGCTGGTTCTCGAGGGGAATGGTGACGTACCGTTCGACCTCCTCGGCGCTCCAGCCGGACGGCTGCGTGATCGCCTCGATCATCGGCGGGACCGGGTTCGGGTAGGCCTCGACGTCGAGCTGCTTGTAGCTGTAGAGGCCGAGCGCGACGATCCCCAGCGACAGCACCAGCACGAACGCCGGCATGCGCAGCACGAAGCGGACGATGC
>DATFXS010000112.1:0-2896 GCA_035315605.1 Polyangia bacterium | reverse complement strand
TGGCGATACAACACAGCGCCGCCCGCGGATACAGCCAACCCCGCCGCAACCAGCAGCGCCCCCAACCCCGCGGCCGAACGACGACTGTCCACCGCTTATCGTACCTCACTTGTTATAGGAATCGTACGGCTTGCCTTCCTTCGTCGCGTGAGCGTGTGGTTCGGGGCGCAGCGCGAAGTTCACGCTGGCTCCGGAAGCGGTCAGATTGACGGTCTCGCTGACCGGATGCGCGTCCGGCGTCCAGGCGGCCACCTGGCGCGATCCGATCGGGACGTTGTCGAGACGGAAGCTGCCGTCCGGGTTCACCTTCACGTAGTGGTGGTTGGGAACCACCAGGATATCGGCCTGCATCTTCGAGTGCATGTTGCAGAAGACCTCGACCACGCCGCTCGCGAACAGCCGCACCACGCCGGCCTTTTCGCCCTGGTGATAGCTGCCGAGATCGAACGGCTGGGTCGGCGACGGCGAGAAGACATTGTGCAGAACCGGATCGGCGTTGGGGAACGAAACCCGCGTTCCGCGCTGGGCGACGACGGTGTCGGGGACGAACTCCCGGTTCTTCTGCATGATCTCGATCGATCGATCGACGGCCGGCTCTTTGATGTTGTCGACGTAGACGTAGACCGGACCGCGGCTCTTCCCTTTCACGTCGACGCGCCCGGTGATCGACCCCAGCTTGGCGTGGCCGCCCGGCGCCTCTCGCTCGACAGGCGCGGACGCGGTCGGTGGCGACGCTGGCGTCGCGGTCGTCGTGGGCGGCGGGGCCGGCGGCGGAGAGGACGACGGCGGCGGAAGGGTCACGTGCGCCATCCCGGGCCGACCGTTCTGCAAGAGCTTGAGCAGGAAGTCGTAGTGCTCGCCCTCGAGCTGCGTCAGCTTCATGATCAGCTCGTTCTGCCGATCGACCTGCTGCTTGAGCGCGGCGAACTCGGCGGCGGTCGGACCGCGGCCGGGCTTGGCCGGTGGCGCCGAACGGGCCGTGCCGCCCGACAGCAGAGACGCCGCGGCGGCGGCGATCAGGGTGGTTGTTCGTTTGCGGATCATCTTCGTGCCTTTCAATAGGACATGACGACCGACGTCGTGAAGACGTCGTTGGGTATCGACGGCACGCCCCCGTACTCGCCGTTGTGAAGGTACTCGATCTTGCCGACGATTCGTTCGTTGACGACGACGCGGACGCCGCCGGTCAGGCGCCACGACTTCGTCACGTAGAGGCGCTCGGCCCCGCCGGGCAGGGTCGGATCACCCAGCCATACGAAGGCGTCGCGCAGGTCGCCGCGGACCAGCACGCCGAGGTATCGCGACAGCATCGCCGTCAGCGTCAGGTATCCGCCGTTGTTCAGGCGCAGGCCGTAGACGCGGTGTGCGAGGTTCACTGGGGGGCCGACCTCGCCGTCCGAGCTGCCGCGCAGGAACTCGCCCGTCAGCGAGAGGAATTGCCACGAGAACTGCAGGTCGGCCCCCGCGAACCAGATCGGATGGATGCTGTCGAGCGCGCGATCCTGCGCGCCGTACAGACCCGACGCCCCGAGCTCGAGCCGGATGGACCGGGGCAGGGGCGGCGCGATCGAGACCCGGCCGCTCACGGTCTTGCCGGCGTTGCTGTCGGTCTCGTCGTAGAAATGGAAGGTCTCGATCACCGACGTGCCGTTCGTGACCGCGCCCGCCACCGTCAGCAGATCGTCGGGCCCGATCCTGCTGCGCACCTTGATGCCGATGGGCGTTCCGGTCGTGTAGCGCGCGATCAGCGACGGCGTGATGCCGAAGCGCTGGTTCGACTTGCGCTGGCGGTACTCGATGCCCAGCACCGAATCGAACTTGCCGATGTAGATCGAGGTGCGGCGCATCGCGCCGACCTGCCATTCCAGCGACGCGATGTCGACCTCGAACGCGTCGCCCAGGCGAAAGTCGGTCCCGGTCCGCGGCATGAAGTCGACGCTCGCCTTGCCGATCACGCTGTCGGCGAGCGCGGCGTTGAGGGTCAGGTTCACCTCGTTGACGATGAAGCTGGGCGCGCCGTTCGAATCGATCAGGTCCTGGCGATCGACGCCGGGCGGATTGCCGAGGTCCGCCGGCTCGCCGCGCGAGTTGATCGCCGTCGACAGGATGTCGCCCAGGAAGACCCAGCCGTACTGGCTCGCGTACTGCGGGAAGTAGCGCATCGCGGGCGGGCCGACGTCCTGGATGAAGCCGCTGCCGTCGCCCTGCGTGGCGAAGAAGCCGACGTCCGCGTAGCCGCCGAGCGTGAACATCGGCTTGCGCCCGTTGACGACGGTGCGCAGGAGGCGAACCTGCTCCTCGAGCTCCTGGTAGCGCTCGTCCTCGGCGGTCGCGCCCTGCTCCGCGGCATCCGCGCCCTCTTCATCGGCGGCGGTGTCATCGGCGGGCGGCGGCGCGGACGGGAGCGGTGGTGGCGTCCCTGCGCCGGCGGCCGGCGGGCTGGCGATGAGGGGCGCGACGGGCGGTGCCCCGTCATACTGAGCGCGCGCCGTTCGGGCGGCGGCCAGGAGAGCGATGGGGAGCAGCAGCGCCAGCGATCGGTGGGGGCTCGTCATCATCGGGGCGGCGGCGCCGTGGTCCAGTCGGGGAACTTCGGCCTGCCGTTCAGCGTGCCGAGGAACGCCACGATGTCGGCCATCTCTTGATCAGTCAGCAGCAACGGCTTGATCTCGGGCGCGAGCGCGCCGACCTGCTCGGGGCCCGCGCTCGCCCCCGCGGTGTTGTAATGCCAGAGCACGTCGTTGAGAGTCGTGTAGCGGCCGTCGTGCATGTACGGCGCGGTCAGTCCCACGTTGCGGAGGCTCGGCGTCCGCCAGGCGCCCTGGAGGGTGTCCACGAGCGGCATGTCGACATAGGACTGGCGGGAGGTGTCCGTCTCGTCGTCGCTCCAGTGGTT
>DATFXS010000111.1:0-2808 GCA_035315605.1 Polyangia bacterium | reverse complement strand
TGCAGCCAGTGATAGAACTCGAGCTGGCGGTCGAGGCTCTGCTTCCAGTCGCGCGCCCCGTTCGGCGACGCCGGCTTGAAGTCGGCCAACGACGACAGCGCGTACGCCGCCAGCGGGTTCTGGTAGCCGCCGTGGGCGGAGCTGGCGCCGATCCGGAACGACCAGGCGCCCGCCTTCGAGATCGATCCGCCCCAGGCGTAGTACCAGGACAAAAGGTAGTGCGCCGAATCGTAGTCCTTGCCGGGCGCGCACTTCGGGTCGGTGCACCCCATCGTCTTGAAGTACTTGTCGAACAGCGCGTAGCGCAGCCAGTCGCCCATGTGCGCGGCGCGCTTCGTCAGATCGGTGACGACGGGGCTGCCGCCCGACGCGTCGGCCCAGGCCTTGGCCCAGTAGATCGCCTGGATGGCGCGCGCGTCGGCGTCGGGCGCGTCGGTGTACTTCCACTGCCGCACCGGGATGCCGGACTTCACGAACAGATCGAGAAAGCCGTACTTGCCGCCCGACTTGAATTCGTCCCAGCACGGCTGCGGGATCGTCTCCCAGACGGATTCCTGCGGCCCGCGCTGGAACGTGTTCATGTACGACGGCCGCGTCGTGCCGTCGCCGCGCTGGCCGAAGCCGTACCAGTTGTCGACGTCGATGATCCAGTGCATGCCGTAGACGGGCGCGCCGCGGCCGTACGTGGCGGAGAGCTCGGTCGCGATCGGATCGCGCCCGACCGGCACGCTGCCGGTCAGCTGCGACGGGTACGCGGCGGGCGTGTCGCCCTCGGGCGCGTACGTCGCCGGCTTACGATCCGTGTACGACAGGTTGGTCGGCTGGTCGGCGAGCGTCGGGATGATGAACCGCTCCATGCTCTTCCAGGCACGGTCGAGGTAGCTCCAGTCGCGCGTCACCTTGCCGTAGGACGCCTCCAGCCAGAGCCAGTAGCTGTACGCCTCGGACGTCGTCTCGTGGCCGTAGTCCGGGGCCTCGCAGAGCAGCGTCTCGACGGCGTGGTACGGCACGCCCTCCGGGCTGAAGTAGCCGTTCTGCGGGTTATGGATGTCGGTCCAGAGCGCGACGAAGCGATCGGTGTACGGGTTCCCGGTCTTGCCGTCGGCTGCGCCCGCGCGGTAGGCGACCGGCTCGACGGCGGCGGGGGTCGCAGCGGGCGCGGGCGGCGGCGCAGGCGCGGGGGCCAAGACGGGCGCGGCGCCCTCCTCGAGAACGATCGGCTGGTCGTCCGACGGCTTCGGGGTCCGCGCGGGCGCCGACTGCGCGTTCGGATCGACGCAGGAGCCGAAAATGGCAACGGCGACCGCGGCAGACGCCGCGATCGCCGCCGTGGAGCGACGGTCTGTCATGCCCGAACTACTGGCAAATGAACTTCAGGTCGTCGACGTAGATGTCGTAGTTGGCGGACGGAACGTTGACCTGGAACTGGATGCCGTACAGCTTCGACGGCGTGATGTGCGGCTTGCGCGGGTTGCCCCAGCCCGGCATCTGCTTCATCGTCTTCCACGGGAAGATGTACTGCTTCCACTCGGTGGTCAGGTTCAGGTCGCCGCCGAAGTCGTTGAAGCACTCGGTGCAGACCTGGCCGTCCGGATCCGTGTTCTGATCGGGCACCTTGAGGCGGACCTTGCCCGTCGAGTTCTCGCCCTTCTTCGCCCAGAACGAGATGCCGGCGTACTTCGAGGCGTCGTAGGCGTTCTTCGGATCGACGAAGTTCATCCCCATCCCGCCGAACAGCGGCGCGCCCGTGCCGATCTTGCCGTGGAAGCGGGCCGCGAACTGCGAGCCGTGGCCGCCCTCGCTCATCGCGAACGTGCCACCGTCTTCACCAGCGACCGGCTCGATCGTCGTCCCCTTCTTGTCGCGGAACGTGTACCAGTAGCCGCCGCGGTTGTCGGCGGCCAGGTTCTGGTTGTTGCCGTCCTCGCCGTCGTCGATGAGGCCTTCGGGGCCGCACTCCTTGAGGCCGGTGTTGCCGATCGCCGCGCCCGGCACCGCGGGCGCCGAGGGCGCCGCCGGCGCGCCGGCGGCCGGGGGGGGCGCTTCCGCCGCGGGCGCTGCCGGGACTCCGATCGACGCCGCCGATCCAGGCGCCGGACCGGCGCCCGATCCCGCCGGCGGCATGAGGCAGCCCGCGGCAGCCGCGAGCAGCACGCCTGACAACGTTCCCACCAGAAGCTTGGTTTCGGTCTTCATCGTCGTCGTCCTTGTTCCTTAGAACCAGATGATGGCGGCGATCTGCGCCGCGTTCTTGTCGACACCCATGTGCGCCGCGCCGGTCTGGCTGTTGTACGGGTACATGCCGCCGCCGCGCGGGTCGCCTGGCATGTACGCGTTGCCGTAGAAGTAGCGCGAGTACTGCACCATGATCTGCTCGTGCGTGACGAAGTCGGTCCGGAAGTAAAGGCGCGGCGACAGCACCGAGAAGTTCTGCTCGCTGTCTGACCGGTCGGGCTGGACGGCGTCGTAGCGCCCGCCGATCCCGAACCAGGACAGCGGCAGGTACGTCGCCTCGGCGCCGAACTTCAGCTTGGTGACGTGCGGGTTGGCCGGGTTCATCGGCGCGTCGACCTTGTTGTACATACCGAACACCGTCGTGACCAGGTCGGCGGCCTGGCCCCAGAACGCCTGCGGGTACCAGAACAGAGCGCCCCAGGAGAAGCTGTACTGGAACTCGACCGTGTCGATCGTCCCCGTCACCGGGTCGGTGCCGCCGGGCGAGCCGAAGTAGTTGTCGTGCAGCTGCCAGCCGCCGAACGAGTGCAGCACCTCGATGGCGTCCTGCAGGTAGATCGCGTTCGTGGCGCT
>DATFXS010000110.1:0-11111 GCA_035315605.1 Polyangia bacterium | reverse complement strand
CTTCAGCTCGTCTTTCCGGTGCGCCGTGTCCTCCAGCCTCTCCTCGTGCAGCTTCAGCGAGTGGGCGTAGGTCTTGACGCGGATCTTGATCGACCCGCCCGGCTTGTTGGCGTCGATGTCGTGCAGCGCCGAATAGGGCGTCGCCGACGCCGCGATGATCGAATCGATTAGGCCGTAGGTGGGCGCGTCGTGTCCGCACTTGAACGACGACAGATCCAGCACGACGACGTTGGGGTGGCGCGCCGCGAACTTCGCCGCCCACACCTTCTGCACCGAGTTGGCGGAGTAGTTCTCCGGCCAGACATCCTGAACCTCCAGCGGCCCCTCGATGCGCCCGGCCTTGATATCGCTTTCAAAAAACCGACCGAGCCAGGCCGGATCCTTCGGGATCGACCGCATCGACAGGATCGGGTAGCCGAGCACCTGGAACTCCTCGAGCACGCCGTGATTCAGCCCCGGGTCCGAATGGTACGGGCGCCCGATCATCAGCACCGCCACGCGGTTCTCCGCCTCGACGGTCTCCAGGATCGCCTTGCCCTTCGTCTGCAGGTCGGCGTCGACGATCTCCATCGCCTTCCAGCCCTGCGTGCAGGCGAAGTCGCTCTCGTCCTCGGTCACGCCCAAAAGCGGGCCCCAGGCCTTGAACATCTGGCTCTTCAGCAACGACGGCTCGGTGAACGTCAGCGCCGGGTCGACGTAGGCGATGCCGCGATCGGCGAAGAAGTCGGTCTCCTTCGTGAAAGCCGCCTTCATGACCTCCGGTGCGCCCGCGACGATCGGGCACGACGCCGTGTCCATCGTCTTGTTGAGTCCGGGCGGCACGTGCGTGATGCAGGGGAAGAAGACGTACTTCAGCTTCTTGCCGCCCTCTTCCTGCTGGTGGTGATGGAAGAGGAGGTTGTGGATGTGCGCCTGCGCGACCTTCGACGGGTAGCAGGGATCGATCGATCCGTACTTGCCGCCCTCCAGCCACATCTCCTCGGACGTCTCGTCGGAGAAGACGATGTTCTGCTTCTGCAGGCCCAGCGTCTCGAGATACGTCCGGAAGTACGGCGCCAGCGTCCAGATGTTGAGCACCTTCGGAATGCCGATCCGGATCGTCCGGCGCGCCGTCCAGGCTTCCGGCGCCGACCGCTGGAAGTTGCGCTGGATCTGCGTCTTCTTGGCGCCGAGGTTCAGGAACGCCTTCTCGACCTTCATGTCCGCGATGACCGTGGTCGCCTCGGGCATCGGCTCCGAATCGTAGAAGTGCCGGAACACCTGCTTCGACTCGTAGTCGACCAGGTTCGGGAACTCCTTCATCAGCTTCTTGCGCTCCTTGGTGAGCGCGATCATCGCCTCTTCCGACTCGACCGTCCCCTTCTCGCAGGAGAAGCCCGAGATGTAGCGCGAGGTCCGCCCGTCGGGCGTCTCGGTGTCGATGAACGTGCGCGCGCAGTTGTTGGGGCAGAAGTGGCAGCGCGTCGACTCGTCGTTGACGGCCTTGAACCGCAGATCGATCGCGGCGTCGATGCCGATGAACGTCGAGAACCCCTTGCGCATGACCACGCGCCGGGTCTCCATCGCGGCGCCGATCGCGCCCGCCTCGCCGGTGTGCGGGTGGACGTAGACCTCGGCGCCGGGCACGCGCGCCTTGATGTAGTCGACCTGCGCCTTCAGCGCGGCCAGGTTGTGCTGCGTGCCGCCCTGGAGGACGAACTTCTTCCCCAGCTCCGCCATGCGCGGGATCTGCACGACGTACTGCCAGACGTTCTTCGGCAGCACCTGCGCGAGGCCCGCCAGCAGCTCCTCCTTCGAGAAGCCCTCCTTCTGGAAGTTCACGCGGTCAGAATCGAGGAACACCGCGCAGCCGTAGCTGAACTTGGGCGACAGCTTGGCCTCGAACGCGACGTCGGCGTAGTCGGTCACCTTGACGCCGAACTGATCGGCCATCGCCTGCAGCAGCATGCCGTTGCCTGCCGAGCACTGGTTCGACAGCCGGAAGTTCTTGATGTCGCCGTTCTGCATGAACAGGACCTTGATGTCCTGCCCGCCGATGTCGCAGATGACGTCGATGTCGCCGAAGTAGTGCGTCGCCGACATCATGTGGGCGACGGTCTCGACGATGCTGGTGTCCGACTTGACCGACTCCTTGAGCACGTCGGCCGCGTAGCCGGTGGCCCCGAACCCCTTCACCTCCATGATGGCGCCCTGGTCGGTGATGTACTTCTTGAGGCCCGCGAGGATCTCCTTGGTGTCGGCGATCGGGTTGCCCTTGGAAAGCATGTACGCCTTCTTGAGCAGCTCGCCCGTGTCGAAGTCGATCAAAACGGCCTTCGACGATGTCGACCCGCCGTCCATGCCGATGACGACCTTGACCACCTGACCGGGCTCGAAGACGGCGTCCTTGAACTTCGGGATGCTGTAGAGCTTGCGGAACTCCTCCAGCTCGGCGCGCCCGTCGTCGTCGCCCAGCGTCAGCAGCGGCGGGCCGGCGGTGTCGCCCAGGCGCGCGGCGCGGCCGTTCAGGATGAAGTCCTTCAGGCCCGCGATCCCCTTGTAGAGGCCGACCTCGGCCGCCTCGTAGAGGCCGTACATGACGGCGCCATAGGCGGCGTAGTACTGCGCGTTCTCGGGGACGATGATCAGCTGCTCGATCGGCACGTCCTTCGGGTACGCGTAGCCGCGATCGCGCCAGGTCTCCGGGATCCGCTTGCGCCAGCAGTCGCGCAGGAACGGCAGGTACGTGTTCGGCCCGCCCAGCAACAGCACCTTGTGGCGCAGCGTGTTTCCGCGCGTCAGCACCGACAGGTTCTGCATGACGATCGCGTCGGCGAGCGAGTTCATGATCTCGAGCGACGGGATGCCGCTCTTGACCAGGTTGACGATGTCCGTCTCCGCGAACACGCCGCACTTCGCCGCCACGTGATGCAGCTTCGAGTCGTCGAAGCCGATCTTGACCACCTGCTCGTTCGGCAGGCCGACCTTGATCACGCACTTGTCGATCGTCGCGCCCGTGCCCGACGCGCACTTGTCGTTCATCGAGGTGATCGCGGTCTTCTGGCCGGTCTCCTCGTTCTTCTTGAAGATGATGATCTTCGCGTCCTGCCCGCCCAGCTCACACACCGACCCGACGTCGGGGTGAAGCGTCTCGACCGCCAGGGTCACCGCGTTCACCTCCTGGACGAACTTCGACCCGATGTGCGGGCCGATCGGCGAGCCGCCCGAGCCAGTGATGAAGGTGCGGATCCGCTCCTTCGTGAGATTCGGGAACGCCGCCTCGATCCGTTCCAGGAACGCGAGCACGAACTCCGCCTGCTTGGTCTGGTGGCGGAGGTAGTCGCTCCAGAGGATCTCCTTCGTGATCGGATCGACGACGACCGCCTTGACGGTCGTCGAGCCGACGTCGATCCCGATTGCGACTGCTTCGGTGCGCGGATTCACCTGCGTAGCCTCGGCGGTCACTCGGTCTCCTTGCGAAGGAAAGTAGACTGACAGTTCAGTCTTCGAATCCGGGAGACTGTAATGACCTGCCGTCCCAGGCGCAAGTGTCTTGCCCACGTCGTATAAATTGCCCTGTAACAACAGGTAATTAGACGACAGTAGCTGTCGGGGCGATCCGCAGGATGGTGCCGAAGACGTCGCCGGTCTCAGGGTCGAGCTTGGGGTCGACGAAGATGCGCGTGACGTCCAGGGCTCGCATCGCGGCGATCCCTTCGGCCGACACCAGCTCCTTCGACGCGATGGCGATCGGCGCCAGGTCGAGCTTCGTCCCCATCGCCGCCACGAACGCGCGCGCCGCCTCGCTGGACGTGAAGAAGAACCCGTGCGGCGGCCGGCACCACATGTCGCGCCCGCTCTGGGTCAGGTACCACACCCGATCGGTCAGGACGGCGACGAAGTCGGGCAGTTCAGCTTCGGACACGGCGGCATGTTTGCACATTTCAGGGACCGCGGGGGTATCCCGAGCTACGGCTCTCCCCGTTTTTTTTCGACGGCGCGCGCCTGTCCTCGATGGATTCGGCGCGCTGACTAGATTCGCTTCGCGCGCGGGCCATTAACGGAGGAGGAAAACCATGAGCTCGATCGAGGGAAGCGGAGTCGAAGCGGGGAGCCTGTCCGGACTTGGGGCAAGGCACGCCGGCATCATTCAGGCGCTGATGGAAAGCCAGGGAGGGCTCGGGGGTCTGCTCGGCCACCTGAGGAAAGGCGGTCTGTCGGGCGCAGTCGCCTCGTGGATCGGCACTGGCGCCAATCAGCCGGTGACGGGCGAGCAGGTGCACGCTGCGCTGCCCCCAGAAGTCGTCAATCAGATGGCAGGCAAGCTCGGCATCGAACCGATGCAGGTCTCGCACGGCCTGGCGCAGGTGCTGCCGGGTCTGGTCGACAACCTCTCGCCCTCCGGCTCGCTGCCCCAGGGTTCCGCCCTCCACGGCGCACTCGGCGGACTGCTCGGCACGATCTTGGGCAAGAAGGGCTGAGGGTATGCGCTAGGAACCAGATCCGCTCGGGCCGCACCCTCATGATAGGAAAGGGCATGGGTGCGGCCGGCCATCATCCGCATTTCGTCTCCCCGGTTTTCTGGCACGCGAGCCTCGCCGAGGGGCTGGTGACAGCCCGCGAATCCAAACGCGCGGTGCTGCTGGTCGTCGGCCGGCAATCTTGCGGTGGCTCCCGCGCGCTGGTCGAGCGGACGATCGCGAAGGAAGAGATCAACGAATATCTCGACGCCCATTACGTCTGCGTGGCCGGCGACGCCGATGCGCCCGAGCCCGCCGTCGCCGCGCTGGTCGCCGGGATCGCCCAGCACGATCGAACGCCGCTGTGCCTGTACCTCTCCGCCGAAGGGGCGCTGATGCATTCGACCTCGGGCGGCCGCCCCCCCGCCGTGTTCCTGTCCGATCTCCTGGAAGCCCCCCACCGCGGACGCTAGACGTCTCCGGTCCCCTCGCCCCGCGAAGCGGGGAGAAGGTTAGGGAGAGGGGACGCCCGCCGCGCGCGCCAGCGCCGCGAGCGCGGCCGCGAACATCGGTCCCGCAACGGCCACCGCATCCACGCCCGGGCGTTCGAGCACGAAGTAGTCGTTGGGGATGACGTCGCCGTAGCCGCGCACCTGCAGCACGCGAACGCTCGCCGCGCCGCCGTCCGGCAGCGCCAGCTGGGCACGCTGATCATCCGCCTCGACCGCCGGCATCGCGACGGCCAGCGGTTTGGCGTAACGGCTGAAGATCCCGACGACCGCCCTGGGCGGAACAGCGGCGATCAGGGCAAACGTCTCGTCGATGTTCGAATCGAGGCTCAGGCCAGGACGCCCTTCAGGATGTTCGCGATCACCTCGCGCCCCAGCTGCTTGAGATCGACCTTCGTCGGGTCTTGCTCGACGAACGCCCACTGCACGACCTCCTTGACGCTGCCGAGCGTGCAGCGCGCGACGACGTTCGCGTCGCAGGGGCGCAGGACGCCCAGCTTGTGGCCGGTGTTGAGCGCGCTGACCAGCATCGCCTCGATGCGCCCGTAGAAGTCCGACAGCTTGCGATCGAAGTCGGTGTCGATTCCGACCGCCTCGCGCAGAAGGATTCGCGCCATCTCGCGGTTGTCGAGCAGCGTCTTGAGCACGCGGTCGACGGTTGCGTTCATCTGTTCGACTGGCTCCGGCGCGTCAGGGCCCACCTCGATGCGCTTCACCTGCGCCTGCAAGGTGGTGACGAGGCCGTCCAGCAATTCGTCGAAGATGGCGCGCTTCGACTCGAAGTACAGATAGAAGGTGCCGCGGGCGATCGCGGCGCCCTCGATCAGATCGTCGATGCTGGTGTCGTGGTAGCCCTTCTGCGAGAAGATCCTCCGCGCCACCGCCAGCACGGAGGCGCGCCGCGACTCGCGCAGGAGTCGCGCTCGTGAGACACGACCGTCGACTTTCACCATTGTTTCCGGTGCCTGGGACAACCCTTCGACGTTAGCACGGGGCGCTATCCCCCGGGCGCGCCGCGCAGGCGATCCGGCCAGGCCGCGGCGTCCTCCAGGTGCCGGCCGCCCGGCAGAACCGTCTTGTAGCGCGCCAGCGTCCGCTCGGCGGCCTCGATCGACGTCCGCGCCTCGGCCCTGGCCGCGCCCAGCAGGGCGCTGAAATAGGCGTCGTCCACCACGTCGGTTTCGAGCACGCCCGCCGTCTGGTCGAGCGCCAGAGCCGCCTCGAGATCGCGCACCGCTTCGGGATACCGCTCGAGCCAGGCGTACGCGGCCGCCCGGTCGACGAGCGCCGTGGGATCCTCGTCATCGCGCGCGACGGCGCGACTCGCTTCTTCGACCGCCTCGGCGTACTTCCCCTCCTGGATCAGCTTCGCCGCGAAGGTCATCCCGTAGCGACCGGCCATGACGCTTCCGAAGGTACCACGCGGCGTCGAGCGCAGCGGGGATCGCAGCGACTGGCCCGCACCGAAGAGGCAGCGTAATCTGCCGGCCGGAATGCGCTGGAACATCGGGCCCTTCGGGGTCAAGGACCTGTTCACGCTGGTGAATCTCCTGGGCGGCATTCTGGCCGTCCACTTCGTCGTCGCCGGCGAACCGGTGCTGGCCGGCTACGCGCTGATGGCGGGGTTCATGATCGGCGACACGCTGGACGGCCCGGTCGCGCGGCTGACCCGCACGTCGAACAAGTTCGGAAGCGAATTCGACACCGCGACGGATCATTTCGTCCAGGGCATCGCTCCCGCCCTCATCATCTACGCGGTCTACGCGCGCGGCGGGCAGACGCTCACCGGCGTCGTCCTGATGGCGCTGATGATCACCTGCGCGACCATCCGCCAGGCGCTGTTCTCGGTCGCGAAGATGGGCGATCCGCTGATGTACACGGGGCTCCCGCGTACGGTCAGCGGCTATGGCGCGATGGCTTACGTGCTGTCGTCGTTCTTCTTCGGGATGAATCCGCTGCGCTACACCCTGGGCGGATTCATCATTCCGGCCCTCGCGTTGCTGAACCTGCTGCCGATTCCGTACATGACCCATCGGGGCGCGCGGCGCATGCAGACGCACGTCAAGATCCTGGTGGTCGGATTCCTGGTGACCCCGACGGCGGCGTTCCTATTCGCCCGCGCGTACACCTTCGACGTGCTGTTCATCTGGACTTTCGGCTACGCCGCCACAGCCTGGATCCCGATCTACCCGCACGAGAAGAAGGCGTTTTACGAGCGTTACCGGCAATGGACGACGGAAGTGAGCGCAAAGTAGGTCACGCAGGTCACGCGCTTCGTCAAGCCCGTCGGTTGCGGGGCTCGACGGGCCAAGTTACATTGCCCGCCCCGATGTCGCTCGGTCGTCTGCCCGTGGAAAGCTCCGAGCCGCGCGCGCGCTTCGACCTTCTGGCGGGCGGCGAGGCCGCGTTCGCGCGCATCCTGCAGCGGATCGACGAGGCCGAGCGGAGCATCTTGGTGCGCTGCTTCGAATGGCGCGACGACGAGACGGGCGAGATGGTCGGACAGGCGCTGCTGAACGCCGCCGACCGCGGGGTCGAGGTGAAGATCCTCAAGGACCGCGTCGGCATGGCCTACGAGCACCTGGAAGGGACCAAGCAGAGCTTTTTCCACAAGCGAATTGGTCTGATTCCGCGGCTGCAGACCTGGTCGCTGATGACCGTGTACGGACGCTGGGGCTCGCTGCGCCAGAAGCCGAGCCCGCTGGCGGACGCGCTGCTGAACCACCAGATGGTGACGGTCACCCGCCACGAGAAGCGGTTCGATCACGCCAAGCTGTACGTATTCGATGACGACGCGGTCATCCTGGGCGGCATGGGCATCGGCGACGACTTCCGCCATCACAACGTCGATTTCATGGTGGAGATCTCGGGCGGCGGGGCCGCGGCGCGCCTGGCCGACCGCTACGAGGGGCGCGCGACATTCGACCCGTCGCGCCGCTTCGACTACCTGCTGCATTCATTCAAGGGCAGCACCCCGCCCCGAAAGGGCCAGCGGGTCGCGCTCGCCAAGCAGCGGCTGGCGCTGATCGCCAGCGCGCAGAAGCGCCTGACGATCGAGATGGCGTACTTCGGCGACAAGGCCTGCACCGCGGCGCTCATCGACGCGGTCAAGCGCGGTGTCCACGTCACGGTGCTGACGGCCGCGCGCGCCAACATCAGCGGCGATCTGAACCTCTGGACCTGCGCCCACCTGTTGCGACGGACCGGTAGCCCCGAGAACCTCCGCATCGTGCTGCACCCGCGCATGGTGCACGGCAAGGCGATCGTCGGCGACGGCGCCTGGGTCGACATCGGCTCGACGAACTTCACGTCGCCGTCGCACGGCGGCTACGAGGAGGTCGACCTGTTCTGCCGCGACGCCGCCTTCGCCCGCCGGGTCGAAGACGCGATCGAGCACGACATCGGCGACGGCAAGCCGGCGCGGCTGCCGCTCCGCTACCGCCGTCCTTACGCCGTCGTCGAGCGGATGCTCGGCTCGTTTCACGGACGCAAGAAGAAGTCGAAGGTCCGCGGACGGAACAAATAGGGCCGGCGGCGTGCGCGAACCGAAGGTGTCGGGCGTGCATTGGGCCGCGGTCGCCGCGGCGGCGGTCACGTTGCTGTCATCGTCTTCCGCGTCGGCCTGGTGGGTCGCCGACCCGATCCACAAGAACTGCCACGAGCGGATCAGCGCCGCGGCGCTTGCCGAGGTCGGCTACGTCCAGCCGCCGCCCGCGCTGTCCGACGCGGACGCGGCCCTGCGCAACGGCCTGCAGTTCGACGCCAGCATCTACGACGCCAACATCTACGCGCTGTCCTTCATCATCGGCACGCGCTGGCCCGATTCCCAAGGTGAGCCCGACTTCGACTTCTACAAGCTGTCGAACGTCCACAACGCGGCCGGTGATCAGGGGTCACACTGCCTGCGGGAAGAGACCGATATCGGCGCGGCGACCGGCGACACGAGCGCGCTCACGGCGTGTCGGTCCAAGATCACCTCCGTTTACTGGCAGGCGCTGGCGACCCTCGACGACACGACCGGCGCCGTCGACCCTGACGTGCGCACGCTGCAGCCCGAATACCTGCCGTACCTCGGCAAGACGCAGATCCCCGTGTCCGCCTTCTACTTCTTCGCCGGGCGCGCGGTGCACGCCATCCAGGACAGCTTCACCCACACCTACCGGCGCCTCGACGGCGCCGACCCGGGCCACGACATCACCTCGGTCTTCAACTGGATCTCGCAGGTACGCGGCGATCTGAACGAGGCCGAGAACGGCCACGGCCACGAGTCGGTGTTCGACAACTGCGAGAGCGACGATCCCTACAACGGGCAGCGGATGGCCTGGGCGACCGCCGCGTCGGCGGAGCTGCTGGCGGCGCTGACGACGTCGGGCACCGCCGCCCAGCGCCAGACAAGCCTCGACACGTTCTTCGACGACTGGATGACCTATGAAGCAGGCTGTTCAATCAGCAACGAATACTGCGACAACCCGGAGCAGGCCTGGCTGCGCAGCAGCGGAGAATCGATGAACTACGGCAACGGCGGCTGCGCGCTGGGCGGTCCGGCGGGCGTCGGAGTCGGCGTGGTCGCGCTGGTGGTGATCGCGCTCGCCGCGCTGGTGTGGCGCGGGCGGCGCCGGCGGCGGGTGGCGGCGCTGCTGGTGGTCGGCCTCGCCCTCGCGGCGACGACCGCGCGCGCGGACGACGAGCACCGCGGCTGGCGCGGCGAGGCGCGCGCGTCACTGTCGGTGCAGAACCCGGCCTACGCGTTCGGCGGCGCCGGCGCCTACGCCTGGCGCCGCGTCGAGGTGGGCGGCTTCATCGAGCTCAACCCCTGGTACGACGTGAACCGAGAGATGATGAGCCTGGGCGCCACCAACTTCGGCGTCTTCACGCACTACCTGCTCGCGATCAGGCCGGACCTCCGCCTGCGCGCCGGCGTCGGCCTGGGACTTTCGGTCCTGAACATGGACCTGCCCGGCACCAGCGCCGGCAACGTGGGCCTCTATGCGAACTTCCGGCTGCTCGGGCTGGTCTGGTACTTCGCCAATCGCACCGCGCTGACGATCGACGCGTTCGATCTCGCGCTGCCGACGCCGCAGCTGCGCGGCTGGCCGGTGCTGTACGCACAGCACCGGGTCAGCGTCGGCCTGTCGTTCTAGTCTCGCAGGTAGCTTCGCTCGCTCAACTCTTCGGCGGGGGCGGGAGGGACGGCTGTTCGGCCGGCCTCCGCGAGCAAGCTCGGAATCCCGTCGGCCGCAACGATCCAAGCGGCCGCCTACGCTGCGGCCGACCGAACATCCGTCCCTCCCGCTCGTCTCAGAGCAAACGCTTCGCTCCGCCCGCAGGCCGCCGATGCAGAGTCGGGGCGCGCGTCACTCCGGCTAGTTCTTGGTGATGACGATGACCGACTGAGTGACGACGTCGACCTCGCCGAAGGGCGCGACCAGCGGCACGCCGAAGACATCGCCGTCCACCTTCGACGTGACGCTGAGTCGGGTGCCGGCGATGACGGCGTGCACGTTGCCGAAGTTGAACTGCACGCTACCGGACATGCGCTGCTGGCTGGTGCGGGTCCAGTCGATGCTGACGACGCCGTCGGCGGGGATCTCGCCGCTCGATGAGGTGAGCGTGATGTCATGGATGTCGACCTCGAGAGAGGCCGCGTGCGCATCGACGTGGAACGCGCCGGCGGGAAGCGTGCCGCCGAAGAACGTGCTGGTTCCATCGGGCTGGGAGATGATGACGAAGATCTGATCGACCACGCCGCCGCGGCTGCCCTTGTTGCGCGACACGAAGACGCCTGTCGTGACACCGCTGGGATCGTTCGAGATCGCGTTGGCGAAGGTGTTGTTGGCGGGAAATCGCATCACCTCCGTCGCGCCGCGAGCCAGCGACAGGGGAACCAGGACCACAGCGATCAGGACCATACCGAAGATCTTCCGCATCGTTATCTCCTGTGTGAGAGGGAGATCACACTAGCCCAATCCACGGGATCGCCTTGTCAGGGGCAACCCGTAATCGGGCGAGCGGCTGATTCCGAGCGGCGCGGGGGCGCCGCCTCACCTCACTGCTGGAAGCAGAAGACGCGGTGGAGATCCGTGCAGAGGCCGGACGTGAAGCGTCCGAACCAGTCGGTCCCCATCACGTTGCCGTACGTCATCGCAGCGGACGTGCTGGCGGT
>DATFXS010000109.1:0-3490 GCA_035315605.1 Polyangia bacterium | reverse complement strand
GGCGGCGCCGACCGCCGTGATGTGCGCTTACGACATCCTGGCGATCGAATTCTTGCGCGCGATCCTGCAGCGGGGCGTGCGCGTGCCTGAAGACGTATCGGTCGTCGGCTTCGACGGCGTTCCGGAGGGGGCGCTGTACTGGCCCGGACTGACCACCGCGAAGCAGCCGTCGCAGGCGCTGGGAAACGCGGCGTGCCGCGTGCTGATGCAGATGATCGAGAACCCCGAGGCCGAGAGCACCGAGCGGGCCGATTTTCCCGCCGAGCTGATCCTGCGCGAGAGCAGCGGGACCGCCAAGGCCGCCGCGAAGAAGACGCGCTAGCACTTCCTTCCCGAGGCCCCAGGCCCGAGGCCCGAGGCCCGAAAAAAGCGGCCGGCACGGAGGGAGGAGGAGATATCTCCCCCCGTGCCGGGGCCGCAGTCCCCATCCTTTAGCTGAAGTCGCTACATCGAGCGGACGAAGTTGACGACGTCCTGCTGCTGGGCGCCGGTGAGGGCGTTGAACGCGCTGCGCGCGCTGGCCCCCTGACCGTCATGCGCCTGGATCGCGCAGGGGACGTCGCCGCAGCGGCCGTCGTGCAGCAAGAGGGGCCGGAAGCGGACGCCCCACAGCGGCGCGGTGCGCATCCGCCGGGTGACCGCCACCGTGTCGCCCGCGTTGCCGATCATGTCTCCCAGCGTTCCCATGTCGTGCGCCAGGAAGTCGGAGAAGGGCTGGAAGTTGGTGCCGCTCGGAACGCCATTCGGCGCCGGACTCGGCGACGTGAAGACGCGCCGCGTGTGGCAGTTGGCGCAGCCGATCGAATCGTAGAGCGGCGTCCCGCGCGCGATGGCACCCGAGTTCGACAGATCGCGGGGCGGCGGCGCGAGGTTGGTCATGAACCGCTTGAAGTTGTCGATGTCCTTCTGGACGAGGGTGATGCCACCGGCGCAGCTTCCGACACCGTCGTCGGTGCCGGCCGGAGCACCCGCGGGTGCGGGAGGCGCCAGGTCGTCGCAACCGGCCGGGACCGGGATGCCGTTCGGCGCCGACTCGGTCGAGAAGGCCGTGATCGACGTTCCCTTGAAGCAGCTCTGCGTGGTGATGCCCATCTCGTTGAGATAAGCGTCGGCGGCGAACTGGAGCAGATTGGGCACGCCCGCCTTCCAGCCGAAGCGGCCGACGCGCTGGGTGCCGATGTTCTGATTCACGTCGCGATCGTTGGGGAGGACGATCGAGACGATGTTGGCGACGCCGCGGGTCGCCGTCGGTTCGCCGGCCGCCATGCCGGTGAAGAATGAATCGGGCATGGAGTCGACCAGGCCGAGGCCGAACAGCGGCGTCGTCACGCGTCCGACGTTGTGGACGGTCGCTTCGGCCGGCTCGCTTTCGACAGGCGGGTTGCAGGCCTGCCCGTTGCGGCCGGTGAACGCGCCGACGCTGAACAGCTGCCGCAGGGAGCCGCCGCGGTTCGCGAGCGGATCGAACACGCCGTTCACGAACCTGCCGTAGCGTCGTTCGATGCGGGTGGCGGAAGCGCCGCCGGCGGCGCCGGCGTCGTGGCAGACACCGCAACCCTCGGCGTTGAAGATCGGTCCTAGCCCGTCAGTGATCGCCTCGCGCGCGTTGAAGTTCGCCTTGAAGGAGGCGAAGTTCGAGTCGGTGGTGCTGGTGCCTGGTATCCGGTCGCCGAGTGCGGCCGACTGCTCGGAGAAGACGTCCTCTGAGAGGTCACTGCAACCAGCCGCGCCGATCGTCGTCCCCGCGATGAGCGAGCTCGCGAGAACGAACAGTGTTCTGCTCGTCTTGGTGTTCATGTCGATTCCCTTCCGTTGGTTGGTGCGCTTCGGCTCGCGCGGAGTACAGGCGTCGAGCGCGTCGCACCGTCGTATGGTCGTCGGTGACGAACGGGCAAGGCACGGAAGAGACTCGCAATTCGCTGGCAACGTTTTTTAGATCGTTGAGCGCGGTCGCACGCAACGATCAAAACAGGCAGTGAATCGTTTGAGCTGACGCCGAATAACGATTGCCGAAGTGAGGCAACGTTTTTCTTCCAGCGCGACCATCGTCGAAACGTTTGCGGCGCGCGGCGCGAGTCGCGCGAGGAAGAATGCATCTTCCGAGAGGATCCACGGCTGGGCTTGCGCGTCGCGCGCCGCCCGCCCGCCGCGCGACCCGGCCCCGGAAACCTCGTCCGATCAAGGGCGCCGTCACACACGTCCCGCCGAGGACGAGAGCGGCCGGGGAGGGTTCGTCATGGTCACCGCCCGTACGCGACTCGTCTATCTTCTGTTCGTCGGTCTGGCCGCGACGACGCCGCGCGCGCGCGCCCAGCCGGGGCCGCCCGGGGCGTCCGTGGAGAGGAACAACGCCAAGCGTACGACCGTGGAGGTGGAGGCGGTGGAACGCCGCTTCACGAAGCCGGAGAGCCCGGCCGCGGGCGCCCCGGCGCCGCGGCCGGACATCAAGCTGGGAGAGTTCCTCCAGGACCGGAAGAAGAGATCGAAGCGGATCACCGACCTCCAGATCCGCAAGATGCAGTCGTTGATCGCGGTGACGGACGAATCCGACCCGCAGAAGCCGGACTTCTTCTTTCGCGCAGGCGAGCTTTATCGCGAGAATCAGCGCTTCTTCTTCGATCAGGCGCACGCGCTGGATCAGAAGATCTTCGAGCTTCCGCCGGCGCAGCGCGCGCCGCTGCAGGCGGAGCAGCAGGGTTACCTGAAACAGGAACAGGTCTGGCTGCTCGAGGCCGTCAAGGCCTACATCGGCGCCACCCGCTACCCGAAGTTCGATCGGATGGATGAGGTCCTGTTCCGCTTGGCGGCGCTGCTGACCAGCGTGAAGAAGGACGATCAGGCGCGCGAGTTCTTCCACCGCTTGATCAAGGACTACCCGACGTCGAAGTACATCCCGGACGCCTACCTCGCCTTCGCGGAGCACGCGTTCGAGGGCGGCGACATGGATGCCGCGCTCAAGTTCTACGAGAAGGTCGAACAGTTCCCGAAGTCCAGCGTCTACCCGTACGCCGCCTACAAGAAGGGCTGGTGCTACATCAACATCGGCGACCACAAGACGGCGCTCGAGACGTTCGTGGGCGTCGTACGGCTGACGCAGGGCAGGCCTTCGGGCGAGCGCGGGGAGCTCGAGGTGCTCGCCAAGGAGGCGAAGAAGGACATCGTGAAGTCGTACGCGGAGGTGGGCGGCCCGGACAAGGCGCGCGTCTTCTTCGCGAAGGTGGGCGGCGACTACGCGCCGAAGATGATGGAGCTGCTGGCGGAACGCTACTGGGAGGACGGTAAGCCAGCCGAGTCGACCCGGGTCTACAAGCAGATCGTCGCCGACAACATGACGAGCCCGCGCGTCTGCGAATGGCAGAGCAAGGTGCTGCGCAATTCACTGTCGCTGCCGAGCTACGACAAGGGGCTGGTGGCGCAGGAGCTGGAACGGCTCGGCCTGGTCTATGACCGCGCCCGACCCACCAAGGCCGGTCAAGCGGCGGAGTGTCGG
>DATFXS010000108.1:0-9765 GCA_035315605.1 Polyangia bacterium | reverse complement strand
CGACGCAACCAGCACGTGCGCCGAGACCTGGTTGTCGCGGCGGAACGGATGCGGCCCGCGCAGCAAATTCTCGTCGGCGCGCGCGCGGCCGCCCAGCGCGGGGATCGCGGTGATCACCGCCAGCATCATCAGTGGAAATCGCAACGGCGAAAGCATAGCCTCGGGTCGGTCGAGGATATGGAAGATCCAGCACCGCGTACAGTTTCGCGATCGTCGTCGCGGGCCGCGGTCGCGGTGGCGGCCGCCGCGGCGCTGGTCGTCGCGGGCTGCGCCGGACTGCACAGCGGTCCGCGACTGCTGGCCGGCGCCGGCGCCACCGTCGTCGCCGGCGGCAGCACGCTCTGGGCGACGGGCGAGGGGTTGCAGGGCGGCAGCCATGATTCGTCGTCGCGGCCCCTCATCAACGCCGGGTTCGTGTCGGTGGTCGTCGGCCTGGCTGCGATCGTCGCGGCCGGCGGCTGGATGGCGGCGACCGTCGCCTGCGAGGCCGATCCCGATTGCCCGGAAGAAGAGCAGTGCCGCGAGGTGCCGGCCCCGCCCGGCGGCATCCCCTACAAGCAGTGCATCCCGCGCTGAGAATCCTTCCCCCTGGCCCCGCGAGGGCCGGGAGCGGGTCGGGGCTGGCGAATCCCCACGAAATCTCCAACAGCACGATCACTTACGTGGACGTGCACGTCCACGTCCACGTCCACGTAAGCCACGAAGTCGGTCGCACTTTCGTGGGGATCCTTCAGCTCCGGCTAGCCGCCGGTGCCGTCGGGCGCGTCGACGTCCATGTCGACCCAGTCCGGATCTTCGATCCCGTCGGTGGGCGTGGCGGCGGCGTTGGGCGTCGGAATCGGAAGCGGTGCCGGAGCGGGCGACTCGACGCCGGTCGGTTCCATCGGCAGCGTCTTGCGGCGCTCCTTGCGGCGCGTGAGCAGGATCGGCCCGTTGCCGCCGCCGTTGCCGAAAGCGATGGCGTCGGTGCGGAACTCCGGCGGCGTCACGCGCGCGATCGGCTCGGAGAACGGCCCCGACCCGGGCCGCTTCACCCGCTGCAGCGGGATCGGCCCCTCCGTCGGCGTCCGAACGTCCAGCGAACGGCGGTAGCGGACCGAGCCGTAGCAGCGCTGCAGCTCGTCGAACAGCTCCTCCATCGACTGCTGTCGCTGGCGCGGGTCCTTCGCCAGCGCCTTCATGATCAGCTGCTCTGCCTCGGCGGTGATCTCGATGCCGGGCGCCCGCGTGCGGGGCGGCACCACCGGCTCCGAGACGATCTTCAACATCACGTCGACCGCCGTCTCGCCCGCGAACGGCACCGTGCCGGTCAGCATCTCGTAGAAGATGACGCCCATCGCGTAGATGTCCGTGCGCGGATCGGAGATCCCGACGCGCGCCGTCTCCGGCGCCATGTACTCTGGCGTCCCGAACACCACGCCCTGCTGCGTGACCCGCCCTTCGCTCGCGTCGGGGTCGCGGACCTTGGCGACACCGAAGTCAAGGATCTTAACGAAGTCGAATCCCTTCTCGCGCTCGCTGATCGTGTGCAGGCCCTGCTCGTCGGTGAACTGGCGGATCAGCTCGCGGCGCCCCTCGCGCGGCGTCAGCATGATGTTCTCGGGCTTGAGATCGCGGTGCACGATCCCCTTGGCGTGGGCCGCGCCGAGCGCGCCGGCCGCCTGGTTCACGATCGTGATCGCCCGCAAAAGATCGAGCCGGCGATCGCGCGACAGCACCGCGTCCAGCGGCTCGCCGTGCAGATATTCCATCACGAAGAAGACGGTTCCGTCGTTCGACTTGCCGAAGTCGGTGACGTCCACGATGTTCGGGTGGTTGATCAGGCTCGCGGCGCGGGCCTCGCGCAGGAAGCGCTTGATCGATTCGTCGCGGCCGCCGTAACCCTCGTGGAGGATCTTCACGGCAACTTCCTTACCGATATAGACGTGTTCCCCGCGGTACACGACGCCCATGCCGCCGCGTCCCACGATCTCGTGCAGCTTATACTTGCCGACCGTCGTTCCGGTTCGGGCGTCCGCAGGAATCATCTTGCTCAAGGTCGGATCGCGCCTCAACAAGCGGAGGGGAATAATTCCTCAGGTAAGCATGCCTGTGCAATACGCTTATTCCTAGACTTTTAACTTTAGATCGCCAGGAGCGAACGCCCAGGGCGACATGTGGGCGTTCGTAGACAATTCACCGCCGACCAGTCCCGCGCGGCTGATATATGTAGTCGCGCCCATGCGATCCGACGGCCGCAAACCCGACGAGCTGCGTCCCATCGTCATCACCCCCGACTGCAACCGCTACGCGGAAGGGTCGGCGCTGGTGGCGTTCGGCGAGACGCAGGTGATCTGCACAGCGTCGGTCGAGGAGAAGGTTCCCACCTTCCTGGAAGGAAAGGGGCGCGGCTGGGTGACCGCCGAATACGCGATGCTGCCGCGCTCGACGCACACGCGCTCGGGCCGGGCCCCCGGCGGGCGTGGCCAGGAGATCCAGCGTCTGATCGGACGGTCGCTGCGCGCGGCGATCGACATGCGCGCGCTCGGCTCGCGCCAGATCACCGTCGACTGCGACGTCATCCAGGCCGACGGCGGGACGCGCACGGCGGCGATCACGGGGGGCTGGGTGGCGCTGGCGCTGGCGGCGCGGCGCCTGGCGCGGGCCGGGAAGATTGCGGCCGATCCGCTCCGGCTCGCGGTCGCCGCGATCTCCACCGGCATCATCGACGGGGAGGCGCGTGTCGACCTGCCGTATGCCGAGGATTCGCAGGCCGAGGTCGACTGCAACTTCGTCATGACCGGCGACGGCCGCTTCGTCGAGGTCCAGGCGACGGCCGAGAAGGACGCGTTCTCCGCCGAGCAGTACGCGGCGCTGGTCGCGCTGGCTGCCCAAGGGATGCAGACGCTGTTCGCCCGCCAGCGCGAGGCGCTGGAACGGGCGCGTCCGTGAGGGTGGTTTTGGCGAGCCGCAACCGCGGCAAGCTTCGCGAGATCGTGCCGCTCCTGGCGGGGCTGGATCTGGATCTGGTGACGGTCGACGAGGTCGCGCCGGCCTGCGAGCTGCGCGAGGACGCCGACACCTTCGAGGCGAACGCGCTGGCCAAGGCCCGTCAGGCCGCGGCGGCGACCGGGCTGGCCGCCATCGCCGACGATTCCGGCCTGGAGGTCGACGCGCTGGCGGGCGCGCCGGGTGTCTATTCGGCGCGCTACGCGGGGCTCCCTTCCGACGACGCGCGCAACAACGCCAAGTTGCTGGACGCGTTGCGTGGCGTGCCGCGAGATCGGCGGCAGGCGCGCTTTCGCTGCGTTGCCGTGTTCGTCGACCCCGGCGCGGGCGTCGAAATCGTGCGCGACGGTGATTGCCGGGGCGAGATCCTCGCGGAACCGCGGGGCGATCTCGGGTTCGGGTACGACCCCCTTTTCCTGGTCCCGGCCCTGCGACGCACGATGGCGGAGCTGCCGATCGACGAGAAGAATCGCCTGTCGCACCGGGCCGCCGCCTTCCGCGCGCTGGCCGAGGCGTTGGCCCGGCGCGGCTAGCGCAGCAATAACGCCTAGCGCAGCACTAGATAGAAGGCCAGCGTCACCGCGCCGATGAGCGCAGCGGACAGGACGACCGCCAGGCGCTCGCGAATTCGCCGCCGCCGCTTCTCGAGGCGCAGGTTCCGATCGCCGCCGCCGGCCGCGCGCCGCCGCCGCGACGCCTGCTTGTAGTAGTCGTCCCAGGCCGAGACGTCGGGCGAGATCCCGGTCGTCGCCGGTGCCGCGCTGGTTCCGCCGCTGTCAGGCGATGAATGATTCGGCGCCTGGTCCATACCGGCCCCAACCTTAATTCACAACCGGCGCTCGTGCCAGGGGCGGACGGCGTCAGCGTTCTGACGGCTACCGGGAGCGGAACGGGCGCTTCGCCTTCGACCTGACCGGTTGGCCGACGCGGTGAACCAAGATCCACGATGCGAGCAGCAGAGCGGCCACGATGACTCCGGTCATGACCGGTTCATCGCCGGCTGTGGCGCTGGACTTGAGCCGGGCGCTTGACAGCGGCGCCCGTGCGGCGGAGAACGCGAGGACGCCATGACGATGAAAGATCGCCTGCCGCTAGTGGCCGACCTGTTGATGGAAGCGGCCCACGCCGACAATCGGCTCCACGGCGAGGAGAAGGACGCGGTGAAGTCCCTGCTGTGCGGCATCCTGGAAGTGCCGACGCTGCCGATGGACGTCGCGTTCCACATCGACGAATTCGACGCCAAGAGCTTCGACCGCCGTGCGGCGACCCAGGCGTTCGCGAGCGATCCGCCCGAGCTGAAGAAACGCCTGCTGGAGCTGATCGCCGTCGTGCATGCGGCCGACGGCGAGATCGACTTCGCCGAGGACGCCCACCTGCGCGCCGTGGGCGAGGCGCTGGGCCTGGCGCCCGAAAACTTCAAGGACCTGGTCGTCGACGTCGTCGAGGAGATCGACATCGGAGACGACATGGACCGCCTCCGCTACGGCTGATCGGCGGCGGCGATGTCGGCGTCGAGCGCCGCCGGTCCGACGGTCGCCGGCGTCCCGCTGGTGTTCCTGCTGTTCGCCGCCACCCTGGCGGGCGTGCTGTTCGCCCACGGGCGCGCCTGGGCGGTCGCGCTCATCGGCCTGGCGGTCATCGCGGTCGTGCGGGTCGGGTTTTCGCAGTTCGACCTGGCCGCGCACGTGGCGCAGGAGACGCCCAAGCTGCTGAACCTGTTCGGGCTGCTGGTCGGCTTCGCCGTGCTCGCCGACGACTTCGATTCGTCACGCGCGGGCGAGCGCCTTCCCCGCCTGTTGCCCGGCGGCCGGCTCGGGTGCTTCACGCTGCTGCTGTTCGTCCTGCTGATGTCGGCGGTCCTCGACAACATCGCCGCGGCGATGATCGGCGCAACGATCGCGGCGCGCGTCTTCGACGGCAAGGTGTACGTCGGCTATTTCATCGCGATCGTGGCGGCCGCCAACGCGGGCGGCGCCGGCAGCGTCATCGGAGACACGACGACCACCATGATGTGGCTGGACGGCGTGCATCCCGTCGAGCTGCTGCCCGCCGCCATCGGCGCCGCCGTGGCGCTGGCGGTCTTCGGGACCGTGGCGGCGTTCCAGCAGCACCGCCGGGCACCGCTGGTTCCCGCCGCCGCCGCCCCGCCGCGCGTCGACGGCTGGCGCCTGGTGATCGTCGCCGCGGCGCTGATCGCGCTCATCGCCACGAACGTCATCACCAGCCTGCTCCTCGGGGACCGCGCGGATCGCTTTCCGTTCATGGCCGTCGTGCTGTGGGCCGTGCTGGGGGGCGGCGCGCTGCTGCGGCCGATTCACTGGCGCCTGATCGGCGCCCAGGCGCGCGGCAGCGTCCTCTTGATCGCGCTGGTTTCGGCCGCGTCGCTGATGCCGGTCGACCGGCTGCCGGCGCCGGGCGTGAAGACGACCCTGGGCCTCGGATTGCTGTCCGCGGTGTTCGACAACATTCCGCTCACCAAGCTGGCGCTGGACCAGGGCGGCTACGACTGGGCGCTGCTGGCGTTCGCGGTCGGCTTCGGCGGATCGATGCTCTGGTTCGGATCGTCGGCGGGCGTTGCGGTCGCCAGCCGCTTTCCCGAGGCGCGGTCGACCTGGGCCTGGCTGCGCCACGGCTGGGCGGTGCCGGTCGCGTTCGTCGCGGGCTTCGCCGCCCAGTATGCCGTCGCGGGCTGGAATCCGTGACCTGATCCGCCGGCGCGCGAACGTTCACCACTTCGCGTTGCGAGCCATCTCCAGCGCCTTCTGCGGCCACCAGGCGCCGGCCGCCGGACCCTTGTTGCAGGTTCCATCCGATTCGCCCGGCGGCTTGAGCCACAGGAACGCGTCGCACAGCGGCTCGCCCGTGCTGGTCGTCGGCGGCGTGCCGAGCGCGCGCCCGTCCGGATTGCACCAGTTGCGTTCGTCCTTCTTGGCGAACCCGGTGGGCGGGCCGTTGCCGTTGCGGCCGGTGTCGATGATGAAGTGCTTGCCGCCGACGCGGGCCGAGATGTCACGCCCGTACTTCAACAGGTCGGCGGTCCACTGGTAATTGGAGACGTTCAGCGAGAACCCGTCGGTCTTGTCGATGCCGGCCGCCACCAGCAGCGGCGCGATCTCGGCCGCCGGCATCCAGTTGGAATGGCCCGCGTCGATGTACACGGCCGCGCCCGGCAGCGCGGTCAGCGCATCGACCGCGTAGCGCATCATCTCGATCCGCTCCTGACGCTTCTTGGCGTTCAGACAGTCGGACATCTGGGGTAGCCCGTCGGGCTCCAGCACGAACACGGCCCGGCGCGATCCGGTGCCGCGCGCGACACCGTCGATCCATTTGTGATAGCGCGCGACCGTGCCCGCCCCGCCCGCCGAGTAAAGGCCGCAGTCGCGGTAGGGGAGGTTGTAGAGGATCATGACCGGCAGCGCGCCGGCGCGCGTCGCGGCCAGCACGCGGATCTCGACGTCGACGGCGATGTTCTGATTCCAGTTTCCCATCCACGAGGCGACAGGCTGGCGCGCGATCTTGTCCAGGGCCGCGGCGTCCGCGGGGCGCGCCGCGCGCCACTGCGCCGCCGTCTGCTCGGCGTTCGATTCCGGCGCGACCGCGAAGTAGACGTCGCGGAACGGGTTCTCCCCCTTCTTGCGGGGCGACGTCATCGACGTACGGGTCTGGCCGTCCGCGCCGGAGCCCGGGATCGTGCGCGGGCCGGGCGGGATCACGCAGCCGGCCGCGGCGGCGGCTGCTGCGAGGAGGATCGGCGTCTTCACGATATGACCAAGAGTCGCATGGCCCCCTTCGTGGACCGCAATCGTGCGCGTCGCGAAATGGCGCTACTTCGGCGCGGGGACGAGGCCCGTCATCATCTGAAGCGACAGCCCGGTCCACGACTCCTGGTAATAGGTGCTGCCGGCCAATTCCGTCAGCGTGGCGACACCGACGTAAGCCTGGTCGCGCAGCGTCGCGTACGTCGCGCCCGTGGCCATGGCGCCGACGCCCGCCGGCCCGTTGAACGAGGCGGCGCGCGGGCCGCCGGTCGTGACGTTGGTCGGGTGCGGGTTGCCGTTCAGGTCGTAACCGTCGACGAGATTGGCGGCGCCGATGCCCGCATAGAAGCCGGTGATCTTCTGCAGGTAGGTCAGCGCGCGCGGCTCGGCGTTCCAGCAGTAATCGGCCGCCACACGGTACGGCGTGCGGCACGAGTCCAGCTGGTGCCAGGTCGGCATGCCGGGGCTGCCGGACGGCGCCATCGGCGTCCCCGTGTTCGTCGACCAGGCGGGGACGAGGCCGTTGTTCTGGTTGCCGTTCTGCGCGGTCAGCGTCTGCTCGATGACGTCGTAGCTGGTCTTCGCGGCGTTGTTCCAGTTGGTGGTCTGGCCGGTCACTTTTCCGAAGACCTTGTAGTAGGCCGGCGCGAAGTACGAGATGTTGATGACGAGGGGAGAGGTGGCGAACCCCATGTCGCCGGGCAGCAGCACGTCGTTGTGGCTGTGGTCGACCTCGTACTGCCAGATCTTTCCGATCTGCGTCTTCGCGAGGTCGATGTAGTTGGCGGAGAGGCTGCCCTTGCCGCCCCAGCGCGCGTCGGCGGCGATCAGCGCGTAGGCCATGTCCTCGTCGGCGTCACTGGCGGCGCCGGTGCCGAGGACCTGCGTGCCGTCGGGGCTGATGTACCAGTTCATCAGGCCGTTGCTGTCCAGCCAGTGCTGGCTGTACTGCCACAGCTTGTCGAAGGTCGGCTGATCGTTCGCGTAGACCGACAGCAGCATGCCGTACCCGATCCCTTCCGAGACGGTCGAGTTGACGACGGCGCCCGAAGAGTTGGGGCGCTTCACGCGCAGAAAGCCGTTGGCGCCGTCGCTGGTCAGGAGGTCGGTCTTCCACTTCGCGTAGGCGGCGGCCGCGTCGGCGACGTTCGCGCCGGTCGGCGGCGTGCAGTTGCCGGCGCCCGGGATGACGATCGCCGGGCCCGTGCCGGCGCCGCCGGAAGATCCGCCGCTGCCGCCGGTGGCGCCGCTGCCACCGGTGCCGCCGCCCGAGCCGCCGGTCGCGCCGCCGCCCGTGCCCCCGCCGCCGGATCCCGCACCTCCGGCCGTGCCGCCGGACCCGACGGTGCCGCCGCGCCCGGCCATCGCGCCGCCGCTGCTCGCGCCGCCCGTCCCCGCAACGCCCGATCCGCCGGCGGAGGTCCCTCCGCTTCCGCCACCGGCGGCGCTGCCACCTCCGCCCGTCGTGCCGCCGCTGCCCGATCCCGCCGAGCCGCCCTGGCCGCCTCGGCCCGCCGTCCCGGTCTGGCCGGCGGTCCCGCCGCTGCTGCCCGGTGGCGAGCACGCCACGCCCGCTGCGTAAAAAGCGAACGCGAACAAGAATGAGGCGCGCACCGGCGCTGCGGAGGGCACTCGCATCCGGGACCTGCGATCCTATTCCCGCTGACGGGCGTTCGTGCCCAAAAAAAGCACTGTAAGGCCCGGCCTCCGTCCGGCGTTCTCCCGGCACAGGAGGGCACGATGACGAGGCGTATCGTCTGGCTATTCGGGATCGGTCTGGTCGGGCTGGCCTGCGCCTCGTACGGCGCGCCGTTCGCGCCGTCCGAGCGTGCGGGGCTAGGGACGGCCTGGGGAGAGGACCGCGCCAGCTCGGTCCGGTGGGTGTCGTTCGAGCGTGAGGATCCGCTGCGCCCGGTCGAGGTGGTGGCGCTGCACTACGACGACGCGGACGGCGTCCGGGCGGCCGCGCGCGAGCCGGGCTTCGCCGCGCCGCCGGAGTGGGGCGGGCTGCGGGTGCGTCTCGTCGACGCGTGGGGCGCGCCTCTGCCCGCCGTCAGGAGCGGCGGGCGCACCCACGTGGTCGGGCGCCGCGGCGAGCGCTACTCGATCGAGATTCAGAATCAGACCGCCACCCGGGTCGAGGCGGTGGCCACCGTCGACGGGCTGGACGTGTTCGACGGCGGCCCCGGCTCCTTCGACAAGCGGGGCTACGTGCTCGACGCGGGGCAGACCTACCGCATCGACGGCTTCCGCCAGAGCCTGCACGAGGTGGCTGCGTTCCGCTTCGGCGACGTCAGCGAATCGTACGCCGCCGCCATCGGCGACGACGCGAACGTCGGCGTGATCGGCGTGGCGTTCTTCGCCGAGCGCCGCCGCGACGCCGATCCGTTCCCGGGCGGGTGGTGACCGGGCAGTGGGCGGCATCGAGCCCGAGGTGTTATACGAGACGCATGACGTGGGGACGCGCCGCCATCGGGGCGACCGTGTTGGGCGCCGCGCTTGCGGTCGGCGGCTGCGCCCGCAAGCCGGCCCAGAAGGCGGAGGCGGGGCAGGTGGCGGCGGCGCCGCCCACGACGGAGGAGGGGTGCCGGGCGTGCAATGGCGACTTCGGTCCGCATGGAATCGATCCGACACCGAAGTGTCTGTGCCGCACGAAGGACGGCGGCAAGAAGTGTCGCGGCAAGGACGACTGCGAAGCCGAGTGCGTCGCGGACGGGGGCGAGCGCGAGGTGACGCAGCCGGGCCCGCCGCCGCGCGGCTTCTGGCTGGGTCGCTGCGCGGAGTTCCGGGCGACCTTCGGCTGTCACAGTTTCCTGCCGCCGAAACCCGCGCAGCCCGTGCGCCTCGACGTCGCGCTCGAGCAGATGTGCGTCGACTAGTCACCGCATGAACGACGATCCGTTCGCCGATCCGGCCGCGGTCTGCGCGACGCTCGGGCCGTTGTTGCTCGACGAACGGCGGGCGCGCATCGACGAGGCGGCGGCGGCGCGCCTGGGCGGCCTGCGGCTGGTGATCGAGA
>DATFXS010000107.1:0-4450 GCA_035315605.1 Polyangia bacterium | reverse complement strand
GGGCCCGCCGCGCGCGCGCCGATCCTCGCCCGCATCGCGCGCCTGCTGACCGACGATCAGCCGGCCATCTTCCTCTATCGGTACGACGTGCCCGCGCTGGTGGCCGGCCGCGTGCACGGCCTGGCCGCCGTCGGCGATCGCTTCGATCTGCGCCGCGCGTGGCTGGAATGACCGCCGCGCTGCTCGCCGCGCTGTTTGCCACCGCGCCGGCGACGCCGGCATCGGCCTGTCTGCCCGCGGCGCCCCAGCCGGGACTCGGGTCGATCGATCCGTTTCGCCCGCCCGATCCGAAGGCGACCGAGCTCAACAGCGCCGGCAAGACCTACTACCGCGACGGAAAATGGGAGGAGGCGCGCATCGAGTACCGCGCCGCCGTCGACGCCGATCCGGCGTTCCTGGCGCCGCGCCTGAACGTCGCGTGTTCGTTCGTCCGCCAGGAGCGCTTCGCCGAGGCGACAGCCGAGGTCGAGGCGCTGCTCAAGGTCGGCTATGTGCCGTGGGCCCGCGAGGTTCTGGAGGCCGCCGATCTGGGCGCGCTCAAGCCGCGGCCCGAGATGGCGCAGATTCGCCGCTCGATGGCCGCCGCCGCGGCCGCCTGGGGCGCCGGGCTCGACGACGCCGTGCTGTTCGTCGGCCGGGCGCGCGCGCCCCTGAAGATTCCGACCGGGCCGGGGTTCTTCATCCTGAATCCGCACCAGGAGATCTACGCGTTCCTGCCGGCGAGCGGCCTGTACCGTCAGCTGACCAGCGAGGACGGCCGCGTGCTGGCGATGTTGCCGGCGGCGAGCGGGCGGCGGATCGTCTACGTGACGGCCGACAAGTTGATCCGCGGCGCCAAGGAGGACGACCTCGCGCTGCGCGGGGTCGCGATCGGCGAGCTGGTGCTGGCGACGATGACCAGCGAGTCGCCGATCAAGATCGACGGCGACGTCCGCCGGATCGAGATGATGAACACGGGAGCCATGACCACCTACCGGATCGACGGCGATCGCGTGTCCGGCACGTTCCGCCGCGGCGATAGGGGAGGGCTGGATCCGTTGCCGCCGTCGCCGCGCGCGCGGGCCGGCGCGATCCTGACCCCCCGCGGCGCCGACGCGGCCACGGGTCCCGCGCCGCCGGCGGGCCCGGCTGCGTGCCGCGTGACCGCCCGCGAGGTCGCCACGCCGGGCAAACAGCGATCGGTCGTGGTATCTGGACCGCGCCGCGCGCTCCGCCACATCGGCGAACAGTTCGGCGCCGGGCTGGTCGGTCTTCCGATACCATGAGCCGGCCGCAAGTTTTCAGGCGAGGAGGATCGATGCCAGAGGTGAAAAATTTGCCATGTCGGGCGGGTGGGATAATGTGGGCGCATGTCGGCAACAGCTCGGCTCCTCTGGATCATTCCGGCTCTTCTCGTGGCGTCCTGGCTCGCGGTCCGGTCGCTGGCGGCATCGCCTGCTCGCATCGACCCGCCCCGGCGCGGCGAGATGGGCGACCCGCCGGTTCCGTTCGCATCGCTGACCCACGAGGTCAGCGATCCGGCGTTGGCGCACTTCATCGGCGGCCTGGCCGCCGACGCCCGCAAGAACTAGCGCGCGTCGTACGGGCGATTCCGACGGAGAATCGCTAGCCATGGGTCTGTACCTGGTCACGGGCGGGGCGGGCTTCATCGGTTCGTCGATCGCGCGGGCGCTGATCGCGCGCGGCGACGCCGTCCGCATCCTCGACAATTTCTCGACCGGCAAGCGCGAGAACATCGCCGACTTCGCGAGCCGCATCGATCTCGTGGAAGGGGACATCCGCGACGACCGGGCGCTGGCCCGCGCGATGAACGGCGGCGTCGAGGTCGTCTTTCACGAGGCGGCGATCGCGTCGGTGCCGCAGTCGATGGCCGAACCGCTGGAGAACCACGCCGTCAACGCCACCGGCACCATGCGCGTGCTCGAGAGCGCGCGCCGGGCCGGCATCCGGCGGGTCGTCTACGCGGCGTCGTCGGCCGCCTACGGCGACGAGCCGGGCCTGCCCAAGGTCGAGACGATGCGACCGGCGCCGATCTCGCCGTACGGCGCGACCAAGCTGGCCGGCGAGGTGGCGATGCAGGTCTACGCGCGCGCGTTCGGCATGGAGACGGTCTGCCTGCGCTACTTCAACGTCTTCGGCCCGCGCCAGGATCCGCAGTCGGAATACGCGGCGGTGATCCCGAAGTTCATCACGGCGGCGCTGGCGGGGAAGCCGGTGCGCATCTTCGGCGACGGCAAGCAGTCGCGCGACTTCTGCCACATCGACAACGTCGTCGAGGCCAACTTCGCCGCCGCGGCGGCCGAGGCGGCCCGCGTGTCGGGCGGCGTGTTCAACATCGGGTGCGGCGAGGCGATCGATCTGAACCGCGTCGTCGCGATCCTGGGCGACGTGCTGGGACGGAAGATCGAACCGGTCTACGAGCCCGCCCGCGTCGGCGACATCAAGCATTCGTGGGGCGACGTCGCCGCGGCGCGCGCGGCGTTCGGTTTCCGCGCCGGAATCTCGTTCGCCGACGGCCTCCGCCGCACGATCGAGTGGTATAAAACGAAGTCGTGAACTCCATGACCGGGTTCGGCCGCGCCTCCGTCGAGGCGGGCGAGCGCCGGCTCCGCGTCGAAATTCGTTCCGTCAATCACCGCGGTCTGGATCTGAAGATTCGCGGGATGGACGGGGACGCCACTTGCGGCGTCGAGATCGGGCGCGCGGTGCGGGCCGCCGTGGAACGCGGCGCGGTGATGGTGCACGTGCGCGACGAATCCGCGGGCGCCACCGCGGGGGTCGACGAGGCGCGCGTCCGATCGACGCACGCCATCCTGGAACGGCTGCGACAGGAGCTGGAGATCGAGGAGCCAATCGGCCTGTCCACGATCGCGGCCTTCATGGAAGTCGGCGCGGGCGGGGAGCTGGATGGCGAGGCGCTGTGGGAGGCGCTGCGGCCCGCGGTGCAGGCGGCGCTCGCCGAGCTGGTGACCACGCGGGGCCAGGAGGGGCAGGCGCTGGCGGCGGACATCGGGGCGCACCGCGCGCGCCTCGTCGAGTTGGCGGGGCGGCTGCGCGAGGCGACCGCGCCGCTCGCCGACAAGTTCGCCAGGCGCCTGGCCGAGCGGCTGGACGCGCTGCGCGGACAGCCGGGGTTCGACCCGGGCCGGGTCGCGCAAGAGGCGGCGCTGATGGCGGATCGCCTGGACGTATCGGAAGAGCTGGTCCGCCTGGAGACCCACCTGGCGCACGCCGGCGAGCTGGTCGGCGCCGCCGGCGCGGTCGGACGCAAGCTGGACTTCGTCATCCAGGAGATCGGCCGCGAGCTGAACACGATCGCGTCGAAGGCGCAGCACGCCGGCGTGGCCGGGCTGGTGATCGACGCAAAGGCGGAGCTGGAGCGCATGCGCGAGCAGGCCCAGAACGTCGAGTGACCGGGGTGAATTGACGTAAATGGTAGACTTTCTTCGATGACGGAAGGCAAGGTCGGCGCTCATCGCGGCATCCTGGTCGTGATCTCGTCACCGTCGGGGGCGGGCAAGACCACGCTCGCCCACCGGCTGGCCGAGCAGGAGCGGCTTGAGTTCTCGGTCTCGTATACGACGCGGTCGCCGCGCCCGGGCGAGACCGACGGCGTCGACTACAAGTTCGTCACCGAGGATGAGTTCTCGAGCATGGTCGAGCGCAACGAGTTCGCCGAGTGGGCCATCGTCCACGGCAGCCGCTACGGCACCGCCATCCACACCGTCAACCGCGCGCTCGAGGACGGCAAGGACTACCTGTTCGACGTCGATTACCAGGGCGGCGCCCAGATCCGGCGGCAATGGCCCGAGGAGAGCGTGCTGGTGTTCATCCTGCCGCCGTCGATGGCCGAGCTGGAACGCCGGCTGCGTCGCCGCGCGACCGACGCGCCCGAGGCGATCGATCGCCGGCTGGCGACGGCCAAGCGCGAGCTGGAGCATTTCGCCGAGTACGACTATCTGGTCGTGAACGACAACCTGGAGACGGCGCTGAAGGAACTGTCCAGCATCTACGTGGCGGCGCGCTGCACGCGCGCCCGCCGCGAGCACTACGGGCACGCGCTGCTGGCCGAAGCAAGGTCGCGGGACGGGGGGCCACCGTCCTCGTCGCAATGAGCGACATCGGGGAGATTGCCGCCTCCGTTCGGGCGTACGACGGCGCCGCCGACATCGGTCTCATCGAACGCAGCTTCGCCTTCGCGGCCGAGCGTCACGCCGGCCAGAGGCGGCGCTCGGGCGATCCCTACGTCGTGCATCCGGTCGGGGTCGCCCGCATCATCTCCGAGCTGCGCCTCGACGTGCCGTCCGTCTGCGCGGGCCTGCTGCATGACTGCGTCGAGGACACCAGCGCCACCGCGGAGGACATCGGCCGGCTGTTCGGAACCGAGATCCAGTTCCTGGTCGAGGGCGTCACCAAGCTGGGCCAGATCCCGTGGACGACGCGCGAGGAG
>DATFXS010000106.1:0-3824 GCA_035315605.1 Polyangia bacterium | reverse complement strand
GCCGTTGCGCACCGCCGCCACCAGCTGCGACACGAACGCCTGCCCGCGCTGGATGTCGGTCGGCGGGTGCTCGTCGTTCTCGGTGGCCGGGTTCAGCACGCCGAAGTTGGGATCGACGAACGCGACCTGCGGCAGCGGCGGCACGCCGGGCACGCCCGCGGCCTGGGCCAGGAACAACGCGACCGGCAGGAAATGCGGGTCGACGCCGGTCGCGCCGAACGGGCGGAAGCTGCCCCCCTGCGGCACGTCGGAGAAGTAGTCCGCCCAGCTGACGCCGCCCGCGTCCAGCAGATCGAAGATCGTGCCGGTGATCGGCTTGTAGCCGCCCGATCCGGGCGGCGGGAAGCTGTCGCTGGTCGTCAGGTGGCCGAACGACGTCGCCGCCAGGAGGTACGAGCGATTCGGAAAGGTGGGCCCCAGCACCGACGAGAAGAACCGATCGCTGATCGCGAACCCCTGCGCCAGTGTGTAATAGAACGGGATCTCGTCCTGCGTGTAGAAGCTCATCGTCTGATCGTCGGTCGGGCTCTCGACGCCGTTGTCCGGCTGTTCGCTGATGTCGTTGACGCGCACGAAGCCGTCGCTGCGCGTGTCGTGCAGGGTGGCGTTCGGGAACGCGAAGTTCGCCTCGTGATGCGTGCCGACCCAGCTGTGATCGAGATCGGGCGCGACGCAGCGCCGCTGGTCGTGGAAGGCGAGCACGATGCTGTCGTCGTCGTCGGGGTTGGAGTTGAAGCAGATCAGCTTGTCCTTCCCGGGAAAGCAGGCCAGCCCGTCGACGCAGCTGTGATCGTCCTTGCGACAGCCGTGATCGTCGCGGTCGCGGTCGCAATCGCCGCGCGGATGGTGGTAGGGGCTGCCCGGCGCGTAGGCGAGAGCGCCGAAGTAGTTGTCGTAGGAGTGGTTCTCCTGCATCACGACGATGATGTGATTGACCTTGGTCAGATCGCCGTCGGCGACGGCGGTGCGTAGCCAGAACGGCGACAGCGTGATGGTGACCAGCGTCGCGGCGGCGAGGGCCTTGTTCGAGATCGGCGTGGTTGACATGCCCGACCTGTTAGCGCCAGCGGCGCGCGCCCGCCACGAACCCTGAGTGACAAGATGATGACCGGCGGGTAGATCACGCCGTGGCTGGCATAAGAATGGCGCGATGAATCGGCGATTGTGGGTGTTGGGCCTTACGGTCGCTTCGGCGGCCGCGTGCCGGCCGCAGGCGGCGGCCCCGGCGACGGCCGGAAACGGGCCGGTTGGGCCGTCACCGCTGGTGGTCACCATCGTGGTCGATCAGCTGGCGGCGTGGGTGGCGGACGAGCGCTTGCCCGCGCTGCCGTCCGACGGCGGCTTCGCGCGGCTGCTTCGTGAGGGGCTCTACGTGCGCGAGGTGCATTTCGCCCACGCGGTGACGGACACCGCGCCGGGACATGCGGCGCTGTACACCGGCGCCGTGCCGCGCGTGACCGGAATCGTCGCCAACGACGTGCTCGGCCCCGATGGCAAGAAGGTGTCGATCCTGCTCGATCCGAAGACGCGTCTCGTGCCGGCGGGCGGAGGGGGCGCGATCGACCGCCCCGGCAGCTCGCTGGCGGCGCTGCAGATCGACACGCTCGCCGACGCGCTGATGGCGGCGCGCCCCGACGCCGAGGTCTACAGTTTCTCGCTCAAGGATCGCGGCGCGCTGTTTGCGGCCGGCCGGCACCCGAAGCTGGCGCTCTGGCTGGACGTCGAGGGCGGCACGCTGGCGACGTCGACCGCGTTCGCGCCTTCGGTGCCGGCGTGGGCGGCGCCGCTCGCGGATGCGGCGGCGGTCACGCGCGCGCGCGCCGGCGACTGGCAGCCGCTGGACGCCGGCTGGCTGGCGGCGAACACGGCCACGCGCGACGATCAGGAGGGCGAGGGCGACTACCAGGGCCTGGGCGTCATGTTCCCGCACCTGGCGACGTCCGTGAAGGCGATGCGCGCGACCCCGGCCGGCGACGCGCTGCTGTTCGAGCTGGCGCGGGCGGCGGCCACGCACGCCGCGGAGCGCGCCGTCCGGCGGCCCGTGTTGCTGGCGTTGTCGCTGTCTTCCAACGACTACATCGCTCACGTCTTCGGGCCGAACAGCTGGGAGGCCTGGGACGAGCTGCGCCGAATCGATCGCCAGCTGGCCGAGCTGTTCGCGGCCCTGGATGCTCTGGTCGGCCCGACGGGCTGGTCCGTGATGCTGGTCGGCGATCACGGCAGCAACCCGCTGCCCGAGCTTTCGCGTTCAGGAAAGGCCCCCTGGTGCCGGGGCGGGGGCGATCACTGGCAGCGGCCGTGCGGTCGGGGCGGCCGTCTGGAGGCGTCGGAGATCGCGCGCCGCCTCGACGAGACGCGCACGCTGGTGGCCGGCGTCATCGATCCGTTCGTCTATCTGACGCCGCGCGGGCGGGCGCTGCCGGCCGAAGAGCGTGCGGCGCTGCAGCGGCGCATCGATGCGTTGTTCGCCGGCACCGGCGAGATCGCCCAGGTGATCGACGTGCGCAGCGCGCCGGAGGTCTGTCCGCCGCCGGCGGACGAATCGCTGCCCGCGCTGACCTGCCGGTCGATCCGCCGCGGGCAGGCCGGCGACTTCTACCTGGTGCCGGCGCCCGGGTACTTCTTCGATCCCGAGCTGGCGGTCGGCCGCGGCACCAGCCACGGCTCGCCGTATCTATATGATCGCACCGTGCCGTTGCTGATCCGCGCGCCGGGCCGGGTCCCGGCGGGCACCACGCGCGTCGCGCCCACGTCGTACGCGGCGTTCGCGCGCACCGCCGCCGCGCTTCTCGGCATCCCCGAACCGTCCGGTCTCGCCGGCTCCGACGCGCCCGACCTGACGTCGGCCGTGCGCTGACGTAAACTGACTTCATGCAGCGAGGCGTCGGTCGCGGGGGTGTGTTTGCGGGCCTGCTGATGGCGTCATTGACGGGGGCGCTGGAAAGGTCGTCGGCCCAGGCCTGCTCACCGGGTCAGCCGGCTCCGACGGCGGCGCTTCCCGTGCCGGGGACGCAGAACGTTTCGACGGCCACGTCGCTGATCGTCGTTTCGGCACAGCAGCCGGCGGCGATGACGCTGGTCGCGAACGGGCAGACCGTTCCGCTGTCGACGGCGATCGATCTCGGTGCCGGCACGTTCGCCGGCCAGGCGCATGCGCATTTCTGGCAGCTGCGTGCCGCGACGTCCGACTCGATGCTGATCGGCGGCGCGGAGCACGTGTTGTCCCAGCCCGGCGGTGACGGCGGCGCCGCGGAGGTGACTCGGTTCACGACCGCCGCTGGCTACGACAAGACGCAGGGGACCGCGCCCGTGCTCCGCGCGCTACACCTGTGGCGCGTCCGTTACCCGGTGGCGGACATCAACTCCGGCAACTGTGTGTTCGCCGAGTATCACGGCTTCATCACCGTCGACTACGATCCGGCGACCGTTCCGAACACCGCGTCGTCGTCGGTCGTGCACACGTTCCAGCTCGCCCCCAAGAACGGCGGCAGCGGTCAGACCTTCATCTATGTCGGCAACACACCGTTCGCGGGCCTGGCGCCCGCCGGCGCCTATCCGCTACCGACCGGCGACTGGCAGCCGGAGCTGGACCCGACGCGGCCGTACTGCCTGGGCATCTCCGCGTTCGGCGACGGCGACATCGCGCGCCTGCCGCTCGCGAGCCAGTCAGTCTGCGCCGACGTCGTCCAGCTGTCCGCCGCGGGTGCCCCGCCGCCGCCGGGGACAGCTGGCGGCGGTTGTGCGATCGTGGGTCGTGGCGCGGCCGGCTGGCTGGGCGTCGCGACGTTCGCGCTGCTCGCCGTGGCGATCAGGTCGCGCCGCCG
>DATFXS010000105.1:0-3055 GCA_035315605.1 Polyangia bacterium | reverse complement strand
CGATCAGAGCGGCCGCCCACGCTCCGGCCGAGGAGCTCCCCGTCCCACTCCGCTCCCTGGCGTTGCGCGTCGACTCCGCTTCGGTCGGCTTCCGGCCAGAGTGAAGGCGCTGCTCTGGCAGGAATGGGGGCCCCCGCCTGCGTCGCCGCCGCCGCCGCAGCCGGGGACCAGTCCCGACTGTCGGAACGGCGACGACGACGCCGCCCTCCACCGACCACCGCCACCCGACCCACCCATCGATTTCGATTGCGGATCAGTTGCAGTCGACCACCGAGAACGCGCCGAGCACCGGGTGCGCGCCCGCGGGAACGGTCGCGCCGCCCGTCAGACACTTGCCGGTCGGAACCACGACCGGCTGCGCCGCCGCCGTCGACGAGATCGTCAGCGTTCCGGCCGTCACCTTGACGCCGCCGCCGAAGGTGGACGACGCCGGCACCGCCGCCACGCTGGTCGTGGCGCCGCCGTTGTCGAGCAGCACGCGGTAGGTCTCGTCGAGGACGTACGACGGAGGCGGCGTCGTGTACTCGGACGCGACCACGCCCAGGTGGAAGCCGAGGTCGAGATCGAAGCGCGGCGTCAGCTGCACCTCGGGCTGGCCGGCGGCGTTTAGGAACACGCGCGCGTCGAACCGGCGCATGTCGTTCGGGTTCAGCCCGAGGTCGAAGATGCGGGCGCCGTGCGCGTCGATGGTGGTGGCGCCGATGCCGACGTTGGTCGCGACGATGTCGTCGCTGGCCTCGGTGAACGTCGCCTGGCCGTAGACGCCGCCGACCTGCACGTGCAGGTCGCGGTTGGGAGAAGCGACGCCCATCGGATCCCAGTCCCCGAGGACGTCCAGCGCCCCCATGTCGACCTTGACCGTGAGCGCCTGAACCGTGCCGTCGGCCGTGACCGCGATCGTCGGATCGCTGGCGCCGAGCTTGACGTCGGGGCCGACCCCGCCCGCCGAATCGATCGTGCCGATGTGGATCGCGTCCAGCACCGAGCCGCTGAACGTCACCTTCTTCTCGCCGTCCTTGTGGATGGCGAGGCGGATCTTGCCGGCCAGCGCGTCGAAGCGCGCGGGCGACGGGCTGCTGCTGCCCAGCGTCTGGTCGATCACCTGCGTCGCCTGATAGGCGTTCGGCAGGTCCATCTCCAGCGCGATCAGGTCGGAGTGAATGATGAACACCGACAGCTCGATGCGGTCCGGTCCGATCAGGATCCCCAGCCGCCCGCCGTCGCCGTCCGCGCGCAGCGAGACGCGCACCTGCAGGCGCGTCAGCTGATCGACGCAGGTCGCGTTCAGATCGGGCACGGTGCCGGGCGGATCGTCCGCGGTCAGCAGGCGCCGGCAGGTCGGATCGGGATGCAGCAGGTAGATCGCCTCGTCGTCGGTCTTGGATTCCAGATTGGCGTCCGCCAGCACGCGCTCGCGCAGCCAGGTCTTGAGGCGATCGGCGGTCTCGTCGAACTGCTCCTCGGTCGTCAGCATCGAATCCATGCCCGCCATCGCGGCGGCCAGCGGACTGTCGTTCATCGCGCTCGCCATCGCGGGCGGCACCGGCGACGGCATCGCGCCCATCACGCCGCTGGTCGCGTTGCTTGCGCCGGTCGTGATCTTGCTCAGGCCCGAGTTGCTGTCCTGCGTGAAGCCGACGCCGCCGCCAGACTGGTGGACCACCTCGCGCGCATGCGCCGCGACCAGATCAGCCAGCTGCGCGGGATCGATCGGATCGTTGTGGCAGGCGCCGAGCGGCGCCGCGAGCAGCGGCAGCAGGAACCATGTGCGAGAAGGGAAGATACGCATGAGTGAACGCCTCCGGGCGGCAGGTTTGACGACGGGGCGCTGCCAAGTGCAATCGGCGTGACAGGGAGCGCGGGCTGCCCAGGCGGCGGCTAACCCGGCGTATCTACGTGGTGGCGGTGACAGGCGTCATGACGGCGACGCCTCGTGACTGGTCAAAAGCTGACGCGACTGTCGCTGGCTGACGACGGGCGGCAGCGGCGGGTTAGCATCGCCACCATGCGCAGCGACATCCGGGGCGGCGGGCTGGTGTTCGACATCCAGGTCGTGCCGCGCGCGTCGCGCGTGGCGGTCGGGCCCGCGATCGGCGACCGGCTGCGTGTCGCGGTGACGGCGCCGCCGGTCGACGGCGCGGCGAACGCGGCGGTGGTCGAAGCGCTCGCCGCCGCGTTCGGCGTCCGCCGCGCGGCGGTCAGCATCGTGCGCGGCGAGACCGGCCGCCGCAAGACCGTGCGAATCGAGGGTGGCAGCTCCGCGGCGCTCGAAAATCTCGCGACCCGCTAGAGCGCATCTCATAAATGCTCGGCTCCGTCCGGAAGCCCATCGAAGCGGAGTCGAGGCGCAACGCCAGGAGCGGAGTGGGACGGGGAGCTCCTCGGCCGGAGCGTAGGCGGCCGCTCTGATCGTTTGCGGCCGACGGGATTCCGAGCTTGCTCGCGGAGGACGAGGAGCTCCCCGTCCCACTCCGCCCACGACGTTAGCCGAGCGGAGCGACTAGAGGCCGAAGGAGACGCCTTCCAGCGTCGTGAAGCAAGTGGCGTCGCCGAACGCCACCTCCGCAGAGAGGGAGACAGCTCCGGCCGGGGTGATCTGCAAGCGTCCGTGGGCCGCATTGCAAAGCCCGACGGGCACCCAGACCGTCGCCGCGGGCCGGAATCCGGCGGGAATCACGAACGGCTGCGTCGCCGCCGTCGTCGTGCCTGTCATCGAGCCCTGGAAACGGACGATGTTGCCGCTGACTGACAGCGCCGGCGCGCGCCCGCTTCCGTAGGTCGCCCACCCGGTGCCGAGCGACAGCGCGGTGTATCCCGTCGCGTTCAGCGCGAACCAGGCGCCCTCCAGCGACGTGAACATCGTCGCGTCCGATGCCGCGCCCGTGCTCGCGGGCAGGGCGACCACCGTGCCGGCGGGCTGGATGACGATGCGCCCCTTCTTGCCCTGGTACATGTCGACCGAAACATAGACAGTCACGGCGGGGGTCATCGAGGCTGGCAGCGTGAACAGCGGCTGGCCGGACGTGCCGCTCGCAGCCGCCCCCTGGAATCGGAC
>DATFXS010000104.1:0-3639 GCA_035315605.1 Polyangia bacterium | reverse complement strand
CGCGTCGCGACGCTGTCGCTCGGCGGCACCGACGTGATCGTGCCGTCGACGGCGGCCGGGAAGCTCGACGGGGGGGCGATGGATCCGACCACCTGGGGCTCCGTCTTCTGGACCAGCCCGCGCAGCGCCTGGACGCCCGTGACCTGGCCGCCGCCCCCGAACATCGACAACGCCGCCTACACGGCGAGCATCTCGGGCGGGACGCACGCCGTCTTCAACGGTATGACCGACACGTCGATCGGCGTCGCGATGGCGAAGGACTACTCCGTCGACGCGACGTCGGGATGGATCTCGATCGCGTACACGATCAAGGCGACCAAGGCGCAGAAGGCTGCGCCGTGGGAGGTCAGCCGCGTGCCGCGCGGCGGGCTCACGTTCTTCCCCGTGCCCGGGGCGTCGTCGGTGACAAACCAGGTGCCGCTGACCATCATGCAGACGGGCAGCTCGCCGACGATCGTCTGGTTCGACGACGCCGCGAAGACCGCCACCAGCCCGAACGGCGACAAGCTGTACGCCGACGGCAGCGGTGGCTGGACCGCCTACGTCCTGAACGGAATCCTGTTCCTGAAGAAGTTCACCGACATCCCCGCCAGCGCCCAGCCGACCGGCGAGGGTGAGGTCGACGTCTATCCCGGCAACGGCTTCCTCGAGTTCGAGGTCGAGGGGCCATACACGATGATCGCCGCCAACGGCAGCCTGCCCTGGTCGATCCAGTGGAAGGTCGTGAAGGTGCCGAGCGGCACGTCGATCACCGCCGGCAGCACGCAGCTGCTCAACTTCGTCATGCAGCAGCTGGCGATGTAATCGCCGGGTTCGAATGTAGGGAAGCGTCACCTCCGGACGCACCGGGCCTGGCCGAACTTTCTTCTTTTTTGGGCCGGGTGTGTCGATGAGGGGACCATGCGGAAAGTCCTCAGCTTCACCTGGTTGGCGGCAGCGGCGATCGGTTGCGGCGGCGTCAGCAGCCCGCCCGGGCCGCGGCTGATTGACGGCGGCGGCGTCGGCGACGGCAAGATCAGCGGCGCCCTCCACGTCTACGTCATCGACAACGAGACCCACGCCGTCATCTCGAGCGCATCGGTGCGCGTCGGCGCGTCGTCGGATCCGGCGGCGTGCACGCTGCTGACCGATTCGACCGGCCTGGCCGATTTCGATTCCAAGGTCTGCCCGGGACTGAAAGGTCCGGTGACCGTGACGGCGTCGGCGCAGGGCTACGCGCCCACCACCTGGATCGGCGTCAACGCCGTGAACCTGACGATGGACGTCCGCAACACCAACCCGCCCCCCGTCGACATGGCGACCGTCAGCGGCACGATCGCGGGGTGGGACAGCCTGCCGGTTCCGCCCGCCAACCACCAGACGCTGGCGCTGGTCGGCTACTCGCAGTCGCCCACGCTCGGCGATCGCGCCAACAACATCACGCAGGGGATGCGGACGATCGTGGTCGGCAGCCAGTCGCCGATGATCATGTCGAACCTGTGCGTGCTGAACGCGTCGGTCAGCGACTGCAACTGGTCGATGCAGGCGCGAACCGGCTTTCAGGCGCACTACGCGCTGATCGTCGACCACTACAACAACATGACGCCGAACGACGACACCGACGACACGTTCACCGTCACGGGCTGGGCGATCTTGCGGGGTATCACCCTCGTCAAGGGCGACAACATCAACGGCGAGGTGCTGAAGATGATTCCGGACAGCGACGCGCAGAGCTTCACCGTGTCGTTCGCCGCGCTGCCGAGCGGCATGAATTACCTGGGCGCTTTCCCGGCGCTGGAGCTGGGCCAAATGGGCTGGGAGGGCCGCATCCCGCTGGTCGCGCCGGCGCTCGACCTGACGCACACGACGACGCGCGTTCCGAAGGCGATCGGCGATCTGTCGGACATGACGTACAGCCTGATCGCGCAGGCGCAGGACGCGAAGGACACGAAGCGGCCGGCTTCGCTGGCGTGGCTGCACAACGTCGACGTCAGCAAGACGGTGCAGCTGACGAGCTGGCTGGCGGCGCCCAGCGCGATCTCGACGGCGAACGGCACGTTCTCGTTTTCCGCGGTGCCGGGCGCGACGATTCAGCAGGGCGAGATCCAGGACGCGAACGGCAACCGGCTCTGGTCCGTCACGCTGTTCGACGGGTCGACGTCCTTCACGCTGCCGGGCCTGTCGCCCGATCCGCTGCCGACGGGGACGCTGACATTCGAAGCGTCCGCGCTGCTGGTCCCGGGCATCGATCTCGGCAACTTCACGGTTTATGACGTGCAAGACAAGATCACCGGCATCGCGCAGGACGACGTCACCTACACGCGCTAGTTCCATGACGACGAAGCGCGCAACGCCGGTCATTCTGTCGGTTCTCGCCGTTCTGGCCGCCGTCACCGGCGCCTGTGGCGGCAGCAGCAATCCGCTGCCCGCCACGCCGCCCGCCCCGCACCTGATCCCGGGCGGCGGCGTCGCCGACGGTCCCATCCGGGGCGCCCTGAACGTCTACGTCACCGACGAGGACACCCGCAACCCGCTCTCCAGCGCAGCGGTCCGGATCGGCGCAGCCGACGAGCTGGAACCGTGCGAGGCGCTCACCGATTCGACCGGGCTGGTGCGCTTCGAATCCACAGGAGGCGGCGCGGACGGCGGCAGCGGCAGCACCGGCTGCAAGCTGCTGACGAAGCCGGTGACGATGACGGTGTCGGCGTCGGGCCACGCCCCCAGCACCTGGATCGGCGTCAACGGCACCAACCTGACGATCGCGCTGCGGGCGATCTCGGCGCCGGTCCTGGGGCGCGCCACCGTGACGGGGACGATCGCCGGCTGGGAGACGCTGCCGGCGCCGGCGACGAACCATCAGACGCTGGCGCTGATCGGCGCGTCGTCGAATCCGAAGCTCACGGACCGCGCCAACACCATCGACCAGGGGACGCGCAGCGTCGACGTGGACGCGGCCGGCACGATCGTCCAGGTCGACATCCAGTCGAACGTCTGCGTGCGCAATTCGAACCCGGCCGCGATGGTCGACGACTGCAACTGGATCCTGACCACCCACACCGGCCGGCAGGCGCACTTCGCGATCCTGATCGACAACGACACGAAGGGGACCGACGACCAGACCGACGACACCAACACGGTCATCGGCTGGGCGATCAAGACCGGGCTGTCGTTCGGCGACGGCACGACGACCGGCGCCGAGATGCTGACAATGATCGCCGACAGCGACATGCAGCCGTTCGCGGCCACGTTCGCGGCCGGGCCGGCCGGCCTGCAATACATGATCGGCTACCCGACGCTGGATCTGGGCGACGACGGCCGCGTCACCATCATCCTGCCGACGCTGGACAAGACCAGCATGATGACGCGCGTGCCGAAGCTGACCGGCGCGCTCGCGGGCGGGCACTACGACCTGATCGCGGGCGCCTACGACGACGCCACCAAGGCGTTGCCGGCGACCGTGACCTGGCTGCGCAACGTGGACCCGTCCGCCACGGCGGCGGTCTCTGGCTGGCTGCCGCCGCCGTCGGCGATCGCGATGACGGCGGGCACGTTCTCGTTCACGCCGGTCACGGGCGCGACCGTGCACAGCGCCGAGCTGCAGACGATGGATGGCCAGCGGCGCTGGGCGATCACGATCTTCGACGGGACGTCGTCGTTCAC
>DATFXS010000103.1:0-5914 GCA_035315605.1 Polyangia bacterium | reverse complement strand
CCCCGCCGGTCCTTCTCCAGGCTGACCTGGCCGAGGCGCGGGCTCATTCCGAACGTCTTCACCATGCTGCGCGCGATGTCGGTCGCCTTGCTGAGATCGTCGTGCGCGCCGGTCGAGACTTCGTCGAAGATCAGCTCTTCGGCGATGCGTCCGCCCAGCAGCGTCGCGACCCGGTTCTCCAGCTCGCTCTCGGTCATCAGGAAGCGATCCTCCGTCGGCAGCTGCATCGTGTAGCCGAGCGCGGCGACGCCGCGCGGGATGATCGAGATCTTGTGAACCTCGTCGGCGCCGGGCAGCGCGCTGGCCACCAGCGCGTGCCCCAGCTCGTGATACGCGACGCGCTTCTTTTCGGCGGGCGAGAGCACGCGGTTCTTCTTTTCCAGCCCCGCGACGACGCGCTCGACCGCCTCCTGCAGCTCGGCGATGCCGACCTTCTCGCGGTCCTGACGGACGCCCAGCAGCGCCGCCTCGTTGATGATGTTGGCGAGATCGGCGCCGACGAACCCCGCGGTCATCGACGCGATTACGTCCAGGTCGGCGGTCGATTCGATCGACACCTTGCGCGCGTGCAGCTTCAAGATCTCGAGGCGCGCCGCCTTGTCGGGGCGATCGACGACCACGTGGCGATCGAAGCGTCCGGCCCGCAGCAGGGCGGTGTCGAGGATCTCGGGCCGGTTGGTGGCCGCCATCAAGATCACGCCGACCCGCGCGTCGAAGCCGTCCAGCTCGACCAGCAGCTGGTTCAGCGTCTGCTCGCGCTCCTCGTGCGCGACCGGGCCCATGCCGCGTGCCTTGCCGAGCGCGTCCAGCTCGTCGATGAAGATGATGCAGGGGGCCTTCTGCTTGGCCTGCTCGAACAGATCGCGAACCCGCGCCGCGCCGACGCCGACGAACATCTCGACGAAATCGGAGCCGCTGATCGAGAAGAACGGGACGCCCGCCTCGCCGGCGATCGCGCGCGCGAGCAGCGTCTTGCCGGTGCCCGGCGGTCCGACCAGCAGCACCCCCTTCGGCAGCTTGGCGCCGAGGCGGCCGAACCGCGCCGGCGTCTTGAGAAAGTCGATGACCTCCCGCAGTTCCTCCTTGGCCTCGTCCACCCCGGCCACGTCGGTGAAGCGGACGTTGACGTCCTTCTCCATGTAGACCTTCGCCTTGCTGCGGCCGAGGGTCATGAATCCGTTCTGCCCGGCCTGACCGAGGCGCCGGATCATCAACATCCAGAACGCGCCGATGAGCGCGATCGGGATCAGCCAGCCGGCGGCATCGCGCCAGAAGGTGGACTCTACGACGCCGGTCGCGCGCACGCCGTGCGCCGCGAGATCCTTGAGCAGGTCCGGATCGTCGACGCGGATGGTTTCGAAGGCGGTTCCCGGCTTCTTCTCGCCTTCGCCGGCGGGCGGTGTTCCGGTCGGCGGCGTCTTGGGCGGCGTCGGCGTTTCGGACGGCGTCGCCGGCGCAGCCCGCATGCGCCCCTGGATGATCGTCTTGCCGATCGCCGTCTCCTCGACCTTGCCCTGCGCCACCGCCGTCTTGAAGTCGGTGTACGAGATCCGGTTCGGCCGGAAGTAGGCGCTCAGCACCTGCTGGACCAGCAACACCGCCCAGAGCCCCAGGATGAGATAGCCAACCGAGAGCCTGAGCTTCTTCCGCTCGCCGTCCATCACAGCCAAACTAAGGCCCCGATCGCGGGCCGGAGACGCCATCCCATCGTTACCGCGTTCAATGGCTGCGTCACGGCGGCGTAACCGCGACGAGTGGGTGGCGCGGGCGCGGTGTGGCACGCGTCATGAAAGAAACCAGCGCGGGTCATGCTGTGGGGAAGGTTCATGCGCCGTCGTCAGGTCGATCGCCGATTCGGCAGCTGGCGCGATGGCGTCGCGAAGCTGGGACGTTATGAACTGGTGCAGCCCCTCGGGGTCGGCGGCATGGCGCAGGTGTTCAAGGCCCGCGCGGTCGGACCGGGCGGATTTCACCGCGACGTCGTGGTCAAACGGATCCTCCCCGAGTACGGCCGCGACTCGGAATTCATCCGCATGTTCGTCGACGAGGCGAAGCTGCTGGGGCTTCTGCACCATCCGAACGTCGTGCAGGTCTACGAGTTCGGCGAGGACGACGGCGTGCTGTTCCTCGCCCTCGAATACGTCGAGGGCCCATCGCTGTCGCGCGTCCTGCGCACGCTGCGCGGCGCGAACAAGCGGATGCCGCCCGCGATGGTGGCGTTCGTGGCGCGCGAGATCTGCCGGGCCCTCAGCTGCGTGCACGAACTGTGCGACGAGCAGGGGCGCCCCCTCGGGGCGATCCACCGGGACGTCACCCCGTCGAACGTCATCCTGACGCCGGCCGGCGAGGTGAAGCTGCTCGATTTCGGGGTGGCGACCTTCAAGAACGCCCTGCAGGCGACGAAGTCGGGAACGGTCAAGGGAAAGCCTGCTTATCTCGCGCCGGAACAGCTGGAGGGCAAGGCGCTGGACGGGCGGGTCGATCTGTTCGCGCTCGGCATCGTCATGCACGAGATGCTGACGCTGCAGCATCTGTTCGCGGGCGACAGCGATCTCGGCACGGTGAAGCAGATCATGGAAAGGCCGATCCCCCATCCGTCGGCGAACCGCGACGACGTGCCGACGGCGCTGGACGCCACCGTCATGCGGGCGCTGGAACGCGATCGCGCGCAGCGGTTCGCGAGCGCCGCCGAGATGGGGGCCGCGCTGGACGACTTCGTGGTCGCGTCGAAGCTGCACGTCGACGAGGTCATTCGATTCGCTCGCGCGATCGCGCAGGCGGCGCCGCCGACGCCCGTCGTCGTCAACCCGGTCGTCGCGCGGCGCGGTCGTCGCGCGCGCGAGCAGCGATTCGAGGCGGAGCACGCGCCGGCGCGGCGTCGCCTGTCGCCCGCCCCGCAGCCGGCGCGCCGGCGGTACCGGACGCTGCGCAAGCGCGCGGTAGTCGCGCTCGGGTTCACGCTGGCGATGCTCGGCGTCGGCACCGCGTTCGGTCTGCGCCTCACCGGCGCGGGCGTTCGTCGCGCGGTGGAACGGAGCGGCGTTCCGTCGGCGCGGGCGGCGCTAATTCAGGGCCAGCGCTGAGCAGGTCCCGCTGGACATGATCTGCTCGTACAGCTTCTTGTAGCGCGGCTCGAGCGGGCGATCGACGGTCCGTTCCCGCTTGCCCGCATCGTGGATCGTGATGCGGCCGCCCTGGAGCTCCGGCGCGGGCGTGTTCATCACGGTCGCGAACGCGTGGTCGAGAACGGCGATGCGATGCGGGTAGTGGCGGGGATAGCCCTTGTCGATGTAGCGCGGGCCGTGGTTGTAGTGCGCCCACCAGCCGTGCGTCTTGTGCTGACAGGGGACGTCCTTGGTGACCTGATAGCGATGGCCGGCGCCATCCAGCTTGACGATCGTCGTCTTGGCGACGCCGCCGCCGTCACGCCAGTGCGCGAGCTCGCGGGCGCCGAGCTCGATGTTCGTCACTGGATTCATGACGTCCTTCCAGGCGACGCCCCGGACATTGCCGTTCGTGCAATGCTCTTCCTTCGCGTCGAGCATGCAGCGGATCGCCATGAGGCCGCCGTCCTTCGCGTAGATCTTTCCCTCGCGGGTGTAGACGCGCGACGCTTTCTCGTTCATGTCGCTTTCGTTGACCATGATCGCGAGCAGCAGCGTCGGCGAGAGATCGTGTCGTTTCGCAGATTCGTTGACGGCGTCGGCAATCTTCCGACACTGCGACGGCGTCCACGCGGGCGTCTGCCAGCGAATGCGCTCCTTGACGGAGCAGATCGTCTGCGCGAGGCACGCCTCCGAGGCGCCAGCGGGCGTGGCCGGATTCGCGGCAGGTGCAATGACCGCGGCCGGGGCCGGCTCTGAATCCGCCTCGGCAGCGACGGTGGCGTGGGAGGTTGCCCCGAGCCCGCCGCCGAGCAGAGCGGCCGCAGCAAGCGACAAAGATAACTTTGGCATGTCGACCAGCACGTCGATCCCCTTTCCGTTGCGCGGCGCCGAGTCGTGAAGTCGGCGTTACAGGGTTTTGCTTGCGTCGCGGGGGGCGCCCCGCTTAGGAGTCGCAAAGATTTGATCCGTCGTGGCGCTAAGGCAAGAGGGTTGTCGAATTATTTGTCGAGCGGCGCGTCGATGAACATTATGGACCGTAACGCAAATCGCATAATGTTGTGACGAAGAACGGGCAGGATATTCCCGGGCGAATAGAATTCAGCGCGATGAAACCCGGCGCGCCAAGCCCACTTGCGACCCTCGCCATCGACGAGATCTGGCGACGCGTCGCCGTGCGCGTCGGATTTCAAGTAACGCGCACCACGGACGCGTACGCGACGAGCGACGGGCAGGGCGGGATTGCGATCGGCGCGACGGACACGCTGGACGGCGACGACGCGCTCGCGCAGCTGGTGTTTCACGAGCTTTGTCACGCGATTGCTGAAGGCGATGCGTCGTTGAAGCAACCTGATTGGGGTCTCGACAACGTGCCCGAGCACGTCGTGCGCGAGCACGCGTGCCTGCGCGTGCAGGCATCAATTTCCGATCGCTTCGGGCTGCGCGCGGAGATGGCGCCGACGACGCCGTATCGCGCCTACTACCTGGCGCTGCCGCGCGATCCCCTGAACGGCGACGATGATCAGGCGATCGCGCTCGCGGCCGCCGCCTGCGCCCGTTTCGACGCGTCCGCGTGGCGTGCGCCGATCGAGGCGGCGCTGGCGGAGACGGCCGTCGCGATGGCGAACGGCCGCACACACCCGCTCGGCTTTCCGCTCGGCCCGACGGGCGAGAGCTGTGGCACCTGCGCGTGGGCTTACGACGGCGGGCGGGGCACGCCGGTCACGCGCTGCCGACAGAGCGCGCCCGCCAACGGCGAGGGCGCGCGCACGGCGCGCAGCCATCCGGCGTGCGTCTACTGGGAGCCGGTCGTCGATTGCCGCACCTGCGGCGCCTGCTGCCGCGAGGCCTACCATTCCGTCACGGTGTCGATGCGCGATCCGGTGGTCTGGCAAGAGCCGGATCTGATCGTGCGCCACGGCCCCCGTTTCGAGATCCGCCGCGAGGGAGCGCGCTGCGCGGCCCTCAAAGTGGAAGGTCCGGCCAGCTACACGTGCGCGATCTACGACCATCGCCCGCGGCCGTGCCGCGAATTCGCGGCGGGCGGACGGCACTGCCTGGACGCGCGGCGCCGCGTCGGTCTCAGCGCGAAGCCGCTGGCGAATGCCTGAGACCGTCGATCTCTTCGTCCCGCTTGCGGAGCTGGACGAGCCGCTCGCGCCGCGTCTCGAACGCGCGCTCGGCTGGCCACAGGGTCAGGCGGGCGAGGTCCGGGTTCTCCGGCGCGCGCTGGACGCGCGCAAGCGGCGTCCGCTCGGACAGCGGCTGCGCGTGCTCGTCGCGCGCCGTGGGGAGACCCTGGCGTCCGCGGCTGTGCCCGCGGCGACGCCGCCGCGCTGGCCGCAGGGGCGCCCGGCGCCAAAGGTGGTGGTGGTCGGGTCGGGACCGGCGGGCTCCTGGGCGGCGCTGCGGCTGGCCGAGGCCGGCGTGCCGGTCACCATCGTCGAACAGGGCAAACCGGTGCAGCCGCGGCGCCGCGATCTGGCGCTGCTGACGCGCGGCGAGCTGAGCGCGAGCTCGAACTATTGCTTCGGCGAGGGCGGCGCCGGGACATATTCCGACGGCAAGCTCTACACGCGCGCGAAGGATCGCGAGGGCGTCGGCGAGGTGCTGGCCGATCTGGTCCGATTCGGCGCGCCCGACGACATCGCCGTCGACGCGCGCCCGCACGTCGGATCGAACCGGCTGCCGCGCGTGCTGCAGGCGCTGCGCGCGCACCTGTCCGAAAGCGGCGTCGACTATCGTTTCGAGACGACGGTCGCGGGGCTGCGCGCGGCGGGCGGCCGCGTTCGCGCCGTCCGGCTGGCGGG
>DATFXS010000102.1:0-4528 GCA_035315605.1 Polyangia bacterium | reverse complement strand
GGCGTCGTCGAGCGCCTGGCGGAGGCGGTCCACGGCCCGCGCGTGAATCCGGCAGGCCCACGACTTCGACAGGCCGAGCTGCGCGCCCGCCTCTTCCAGGTTCTTGTCGCCGAAGTAGTAAAGCTCCATCAGCTGGCGCTCCTTGTCCGGCAGCGTGCCGAGCGCCTCGCGCACCCGCCGTGACAGTCGGACCGTGTCGACGGCGGCGTCGGGCGCGGGCAGGCTCTCGTCTGCGACACGCGAGGCCGCCTCGATCGACGTGATGTGGATGGTGGCGATGCCCGACAACGCCTGGGCGACGCCGGCCAGGATCTCGCCCGCGTCGGGCGTCGGGGTAGCGGCGGTCGGGTTCTGCGCCCGCGCCGCGCCCTCCTGGTCGGCCTGGCTCTGCAAGTACTGGTTGGCGCGTTCCTCGGCGCGGTAGCGCGCATAGTCGGCGCGCGAATACCAGCCCATCGTCCGGATGCCGTCGTACATCGCGCCGCGAATCCGGTAATAGGCGAAGGTGGTGAACGTGACGCCCGCGCGTCCGTCGAACCGTTCGGCCGCCTCGACCAGCCCCTTGCGGCCGTAGCCGACCAGGTCGTCGACCTCCATCGCGGCGCCCAGCGTGCGCTTGACCTTGCGGGCGATCGCCTCGACCAGGCCGAGGTGCTTCTTGACGAGATCGTCCTTGTCCGACGCCGCCACGACGCGACTAGACCAAGAGTTGCGTGATCTCGTCAAGTCTGCGAAGACAGGCTTCTTGATGAAGGAATACGTGACGGCCTGCGCGGCGCACGAGAACGCCGCGCGCACGCGCCGGCTGCTGGATCGGATCGTGGTCGACCGGGAGACGCACGCGCGTTTCGTCAACACGCTCGCGCGCCTGGAATACGTGGGCGTGCGCAAGATTCTCAAGAGCCGCCGCTCCGAACGCATCGGTCTGGACGGTCTGCAGCACATCCTCGACGAGACGGTGCACGCCCTGCGCCTCAAGAAGGCGGCGGTGGCGCTGGCGGGCAGCGGGGACGGCGTCTTCACGTTCTCCGATGGCGCCACGCTGGCGGGCAACGCGGGCGAGAGCTACTTGCAGGCGCTCGATCACCGCGCCGAGGAGGCGCTGCTGGACCTGCCGGTCGGCGAGCGCGGCGAGGCGAATTATCACCTGACCAGCGCGGCGGTCGAGGTGCGGGCACAGGTCTTCTATCCGACCTACGACCGTTGCTTGAAGGAGAACGGCGTCGGCTTTTCGGTCGCGGCCATCACCAAGGACGAGGACCGCCACCTCGACGAGATGGCGGCCGGTCTCGAGCGGACGCTGCCCGACTGGCGCCGGCGGCTGGAGGCCGTGCTGGCCGCCGAGGAGGCGCTCTTCGGGCGTTTCTTGGGGGCGGTCGAGGCCGCGCTCGCCGCGTCGACTTCTCATGGCGCAGTTTCGAACGCTTAGCGCCGGCGACGTCCGCGAGATCCTCGAAGCGTTCGGGATCCGCGGGTATCGCGCGCACCAGCCGATCGCCGTCGGCACCATCAACACGAACGCTCGCGTGGAAGCGGCGGGAGGCCCGCTGTTTCTGCGCATCAACGAGGGCAAGTCCGCAGACGAAGTCGACCGGGAGGCGAACATCGTCCAATACGCCTACCTGCACGGCGTCTCGACGCCGGCGCCGCTTCTGACGTCCGACGGATCGATGCCCTTTCTCGACTGGCGGGGCGAGTGGGTGTCGTTGTTTCCCTGGGTCGAGGGACGGACACTGGCGCGCGCCGAGGTGACGCCCGTGCACGCCGCCGCGGTCGGCGAGGCGCTGGCCGGCCTGCACCTGGCAATGGACGGCTATTTCGACCGGCGCCTCGGCCGCTACGAGCCCGACGAGATCCAGACGCGCCTGGACCGCGTCACCGCTCTGGCGCGTCCCGAGCTGGCCGGAGCGGTCGCACTCCTGGCGCCCGAGCTGGCCCGGCTGCGCGCCGAGCGGATCGCCGACTTGCCGATGGGGATCATCCACGGCGATCTGTTCATCGACAACGTGATGTTCGACGCCGCCGGCGCGCTGACCGCGCTGATCGATTTCGAGCAGGCGTCGTGGGGCCGCCTGGCCTACGACCTGGCGGTGACGACGCTGGCCTTCGGCTACGGCCGCGACGACTTCCGTCCCGAGATCGTGCGCGCGCTGATCGACGCCTACGCGGCCGCGCGCCCGATCACCGACGCCGAGCGCGCCGGGTTCGGCGCCGAGCTGCGCTTCGTCGCCTGCCGCTTCGCGGTCACGCGCATCACCGACGTGCACCTCAAGCGCGAGGCGGGCGCGGCGCCCGGCAAGAACTACCAGCGCTATCTCGATCGCCTCGCCAGCGTGAAGAAGCACCTGGCGGCGAGCGACGGTCTGCTGGACGTCTAGCGCGCGCGGGTGCGGACTACTTCCGCACCATGTTGATGTACTTGCGCAGGGTGTCCTTGCGCTCTTCGTCGAGGTCGACGTAGCGGATGCCCATGTCCATCGGAGGCTCGCGGTTCGCCCAGACGACCTCGCCGGTGACCGCGATCGAGGCATCGAGATCGGGAAAGTTCAGCACCAGGTCGACCAGCGTGCCGACCTCCTCGACGCCGGTCGTCTGGATGCAGACGCCGCCGAGCGAGATGTTCTGGATGCGATGAAACAGCAGCACCTCGTTGCCGGTGAAGTCGACGTAAGCGTTGACTTCGAAGCGCGGGAACTCACGCGGGTTCTCTGAGGTTTCGCCCATCATTGGTCTCGCGGGGGGCCCGAATATCGCAGATCTCAGGGATAGGTCCAAGGCGATGAATTATCGGAGGAAATGCGGCGAGATGGCCCGATCCGTCACGATCCGTGCGCTTGCCAATCTGGCACGCTGCGGCCGCCCTCCGCGCCGAAGCGTCAGGCATGGGATGCAAAAGCGCCGGGGCAGGCGGGTGTCGGAATCTGGAATGGTTCGTGCATCTTGCGCCGCCAAATGCGCGTTCGACCGCGACTTCTGGCGACGATGGCCGTGCTGCTGCCGCTGGCGGGCGCGCTCGGCTGCGCGCACACCGACTACTTTCCAGGCACCACGATTCTGCGCAACGAAGAGAACCTCAAGATCATCGAGACTGTCGAGAAGTACCGGCGCCGGATGCTGGAGCACAACGTCGACGGCCTCCTGGTGCTGGCGTCGCAGCGCTACTTCGAGGACTCGGGGACGCCGCGCTCCGACGACGACTACGGCTACGAAGGGCTGCGCCAGGTGCTGGCGACCAGGCTGAAGATGGTCAAGTCGCTGCGCTACGAGATCGAATACCGCAACGTCACCGTCAAGGGCGACACCGCCGAAGTCGAGGTCTTTCTGGACGGATCGTTCGAGCTGGCCGCGGACTTCGGCGATCGCTATCGCCGCGTGAACGACTACCACCACTTCGTCCTCGAGCACGAGAACGATCAGTGGAAATTCGTGCGCGGCATGTGACCGCCGCCGGCGCGGCGCGCGCCGGTCAGTATCAGTGGCAATAACGTTCGATCGCCGCGAACAGCTGGGTCAGATCCAGCGGCTTCATCACCAGCTCCGCCGCGTCGATCAGCACCGGGCGCTTGCCGGTCGCGGTGATCACGACCAGCGGGATGCCCGCGATCTCGGGGTCCAGCTTCTGCTCCTTGCGAAACTGCCAGCCGTCCATCACCGGCATCATCAGGTCCAGCAGGATCACGCACGGCTGCGGCTGGGCGGCCTTGAGGTGGTCGAGCGCCTCCCGACCGTTGCCAACGCAGGCGACGTCGTAGCCCTCGTCCTCCAGCACCTCGCGCAACGAATCGCGAATGTCCGGATCGTCGTCCACCACCAGGATGCCGCCGCACGGCCCTGAGGTCCCCATGCCGGGATTCTTCGAGGGTCGGCTCGCCCTTGTCAAACGGTTTGCGGCATCTCAACATCGTCGCAGATGCGACATCTGCCGACGGTGGCGGCGCTTGCAGTGGCGCTGGCCGCACCCCTAGCTGCCGCCGCGCCGCCCACCCCCGCCGCCGCGCTGGACAGCGCCGCGCTGATCGCGACCAGCTATCGGGTCGATCCGGACGTCATCTACCTGACGGTCGGCGGGTGGAACGGCAAGCTGGATCTCTACGTTCCGCGCCGCCCGAACGGGCCGCTGCCGACGGCGATCCTGTTTCACGGCGGCGGCTGGGTGACGGGCAGCAAGGACGAAATCGCGCTGGACGTTTTGCCCTACCTGGCGATGGGGTTCGCGGTCGTCAACGTCGACTACCGGGTCGCGCGCATCGCGGCCGCGCCGGCGGCGGTGGAGGACAGCCGCTGCGCGCTGCGCTGGGTGATCCGGCACGCGCCGCAATACGGTTTCGATCTCGACAAGCTGGTGATGGTCGGCAGCTCGGCGGGCGCGCACCTGGCGCTGATGGCGGCGATGGCGCCCACGTCGGCGGGCTTCGACGGTCTCTGCCCCGGCAACGAGCCGCTCGACGTGGCCGCCGTGATCAACTTCTTCGGCGTCGTCGACGTGGTGGAGCTGCTGGCGCCGCCGCACCCGCGCGACTTCGCGGTC
>DATFXS010000101.1:0-13994 GCA_035315605.1 Polyangia bacterium | reverse complement strand
CAGCCGGTGCCGGCGCGGGCGCGGGAGCCGGCGCGGGCGTCGTGGTCGGCGCGGGCGCGGCGCCGCACGCTCCACCCTGACCGATGCCGGCCGGTTGCGGGATGGCGGGGCCCATCGCGAGGACGACCATTGCGAAGAGAGTTTGGGTCATCGTCAATCCATCCTTGCCGTGAAGTGCGCCGTCGGGGCGGAAGAAGCGGAAGAGACATACACCGGAGGGCAGGCCGCTGAATAGTTTCTTTTGCCGATTGGGACGCGCGCGTTTGCTTGACTCGTGCACGTGAAGCCAGCTATCAACGCCGCGATGACTCAATTGGCGCGACGATTCGCTTTGTTCGCAGAACTCGCCGTCATCTTCTCATTCGCCGCGGGCTGCGTTCCGCCCGGCGCGCACGTGGCTCCGCCCGGAACGGTGGCGCTGAAAGAGTGCGGCCCCGACGGCGTCATCGACGACATGGAAGACAGCAACAACCAGATCAACATGACCGGCGAGCGCGGCGGCTACTGGTACACGTACGCCGACAAGGAAGGGTCGACGGTCTCGCCGCTGCCGGGCGATCAGGGCGGGACGTTCACGATGGTCGAGAACGGCCACGATTCGAAGTTCGCCGCCGAGATGAAGGGCCACCTCGCCGCCAAATCGGTCGTCTACGCCGCGATGGGCCTGAACTTCATGGACCCGAAAGAGCCCTTCAACGCGTCGGCCTACGAAGGGATCACGTTCTGGGCCAAGCGCGCGCCGAACACGATCAGCAAGCTGACCATCAAGCTACCGGACGGCAACACCGATCAGGACGGCCAGGTCTGCAGCGCCTGCTTCAACGATTATGGTTATGCAATCAGCGTCGGCGAGCAATGGCAACGTTACGTTCTGCCGTTCAACGATCTGAAGCAGGAGCCCGATTGGGGCGCGCCGCGCAAGCCGCACATCGATCGCAAACGGATTTACGCGATCCACTTCGAGGCGAAGGTCCCGAGCGGCGAGTACGACTTCTTCATCGACGACATCGCCTTCATTTGTAAGAGCTGATCGGCTACCAGCCCATCGCCGGCTTCACCGCGGCGGCGAGCTCCATCGCGGTGGCTGCCTGACCCGCGACGTTCGGGTGCGAGGCGCAACCGCCGCCCTGCTTGCTGACCAGCACCTTGTGAATCTTGGTGTCACCCGTCGCGGCGTAGTGGTCGCCGACCATGCCGAGCGCGGCCTCGAGGCCGCTCTTCGACGTGTACGCCACCGTGGGCCAGCCGTCCACGAGCATGGGGCTCCCCATCGTGAAGACGTGGGCGTCCGGGTAGTCGGCGCGAAGGCCGTCGATGAGCCCGATGTACGCGGTCGCGAACGTTCCGGCATCCATCATCGCCCGTCCGTCGGCCGGCGTGTTGTCGGCGTTGAGCGGGCCGGGCGAGAAGTCGTTGGTCCCGAGCGCGATCACGATGGCGTCGGGCTGGTAGCTGGCCGCCGGCCAGATCGCCATGGTGGGCGGCGTGGACTCGGGGAACGTGTACTTGTAGACCTGCGGCAGGGGCCGCGTGTCCCCCTTGGTTGGGTCGCTCTCGTAGTTCCGGACCAGACCGATCCCGGCCACGCCGAGGACGTGATAGTCGGCGTCGAGCATGCGGGCGGCGACGGGACCGTACGCCTCGTCGGCGTTCTGGACCGGCTGTCCCCATCCGTCGGCCGAGCAGCCGGGATCGCCGTCCGGCACCTCGATGCCCGACCCGGCCGTGATCGAGTCGCCGAAGATCAGCATCTTGTGCGCGGGGCGGGCCGGCGGCGGCTGGATCTCGCCGGCGATCTCGAAGCCGTCGAAGAAACCGACGCCGACGTTCGCCTCCGTGCGCTTGCCGATGGTGACGACGTGATCGCCGTAGGGGAGGTCCGACGCCACGGGGTACGTGATGACGGTGACGTCGTCGTCCAGCCGGATCTTCGCGACCACGACACCGTCCACGGCCGCGTCGTAATAATTGCGCCACATGCCGTAGCGGTGCTCGTCCTTCAGCAGAACGGACACGCCGACGCCCTTGAACGCCGCCGTGATGGACGTGGCCCCCAGCCCGAACCTCGGTTGCTTCGGATTCGTGAAGTCGATCCGGCCCGTGTACTGAATGTTGGCGTCGTCGGCGTCGTAGGTGCGCAGCGTCGTGTCGGGAGGCGGCGTCGTCATCATGTTCGCATCGCTGCCGCAGGCCGCGATCAGCAGCGCGGCGCCGCACAGAAAGAGAATCGATCGCGTCGACGTCATGATCGTCCGGCTCCGTGCTAGGGATCGGATACTCTCATGACGGTCATGCCGAGGCACGCGGTCCGCGCTTTCGCCGTGGCGGCGATCGTTGCCGCGTCGGGCGCGGGTTGCGCGAAGGACCCGACATCGGTGGGCGTCACCATCGACGCGGACCCGACGGTGCCGCCGATCCTGACCATGCGCACGACGCTGTCGCGTGCGGCCGATCCCACCAAGCGGTCCAGCAGCGAGCGGGCCTCGCCCTACGCCGGCGATGCCGCGGACCGGCCTGGGCCTTTCGTCTTTCCGTTCGCGTGGAAGCTGACCGTCGACCCGAGCTTCGCCGGCCCGGTCGTGGTCACGATCGAGGGGCTCGACTGGGACACGGGTGCCGTGATCGCGTCAGGCAGCGCCGACGCCGTCGTCGAGGCGCAGCAGATGACCTCGGCGTCGGTGACGCTGGAGCCGGTGCGCGGCGGCCCCGGTGACGGCGGCACGGACTGACCCTACGGCAGCGCGGCCACGTGGTCGTAGAAGGCCTGCGCGTAGCCGCCGTTGGGCGTGCCGCTCGTGTAGCTCGACACGAGCGACCAGGGTTGCCCGCCGCGTCCCTGCATGGTTCCGGGCATGCACGCGCCGAACGCGTTCCACGACCAGGCCAGGTAGCCGGCGCCGTGTCCGTCCAGCCATTGCATGAGCGGCGTGATGAACCCGCCCATGCAGTCGTTCTCGCCGATCTCCGTGGCGACGAGGGGAACCGCTGCCGCGACGGCCGCGGGCGCGTCGTCCCAGCACGTGGCCGACACGCAGGCGTTGAAGTTGTAAAGGTGCCAGGCCGCGCCGAGCTGCGCGAGCGAATCGTTCGGCTTGTACGCCAGCCATTGCGTCAGCGCGTTCGAGTACTGGAGGCCGCCCAGCAGCACCACGTGCGTCGACCCGGCGCCGCGAATCGCGTCGACCAGCGCCTGCATGCCGGCGGCCTGGTAGGTCGTCCCGGCCGCGGCCCCCGATTGGTTGGTCGTGCAGCCGTCGCGCCAGCAGGCCCAGGCGGCGTCCTCGTCCTTGTTGCCGTCCGGGTACGGCTCGTTGTACGGCTCGAGCACGACGCCGTCGTCGGCGAGGAATGTCGTCGCCACGTCCGCCCAGAACGCGGGCGCGTGGTCGGCGTCGGGCATCGGCTGCTGGCGTGTCGCGAGCGTCGTGCCGGGGCCGACCCAGTGCAGCTCGAGGATCGGGATCAGGTTGTACTTGTGCAGCAAGAGGACGTAGTTCTTGATCGCCGTCTTGTAGTAGTCGCCCGCCAGGCTCGGCGTGACGCCGTTGATGGCGAGCCAGCACGATTCGTTCAGCGGGACGCGGACGGCGTTCACGTGGGGCCAGGTGGTGATCGCCTGGACCGACGCGTCGGTCGACGGTCCGTCGAAGAAGCTGCTGCCCGCCTGCACGCACTTGTACTCGGTGCCCGATCGGTTGACGCCGTGGAGGACGACGGTGGCGCCCGCGCCGTCCTGGATCTGGTTGCCGACGACATGCAGGCCGCGCGGCCAGTCGGGCGGGCCGGGGTCGGGCGGCGGCGGCAGGCCACCGTCGGCAGGCGGCGGCATGTCGTAAACGGGATCCTTCGCGCAGCCGCCCAGCAGCGCGGCGGTCACCAGGGTCAAGTACAGTCCAGCGCGCGTCATGGCTACGGGTAGACCACGCGCATGGCGTCGGCCCAGAGCTGGTTCATCGCCATCTGGCCCGCGTCGGCGGGGTGAAGGTTGTCGGGCATCAACTGGTCGGTGTGCATCATGAAATAGGTCGTCAGATCCGGTCCGACCTGCAGCTGGTTCGTGCGGGTCAGCGTGTCGATGACGGCGTCATAGTCGGGGATTGAGTTGTGCGATCCGTCGGTCGCCCACGGGATGTGCGGGATGACCGGTTCGCGGCCCGCGGCCTTCACCATGTCGATCATCGACTGCATGTTCGTCTGGAACGTCGCCGGCGGGACCTGGCTGTTGGCGGCGTCGTTGGTCCCGTAACCGAGCGCGATGAAGTGATAGTCGGGATTCAGCGACAGCATGTCGGCGAGGCGGGCCAGGCCGTCGCTGCTCTTCTCGCCGCCGATGCCGCCGTTGATCATCGCCGGGAAGTAGGTCTTGTTGGTCGCCGTGTTGATGGCGGCGGCGAAGCTCGGCTGGTTGGAGGCGCGCCGGTCGAATGCGAACGCCGTGATGCTGTCGCCCATGAAGAACCAGGTGTCCTCGGGGCGGCCGGGCGCCGAGGCCGACGTGTCGTGGACGTCGATCTCGCCGATCTGGACGCCGTTGCCGCTCTCGTTGGGCGGCGCGGCGGTGATCACCATCTTGATCCAGACCTTGCCGGTGAAGTCGATCGCGTGCGCGCGCGTGCGAACGGCGTTGCCGGTGACCGTCACCGGATTGCTGCTCGCCGGATCGACCGCCGCGGTCCAGGTGCCGTCGGTGCCGTTGGTCGAATCGGCGGACACGTCGAAGTGGTAGTCCGCCGGCAAGCCGTAGACCGTCGTGCCGGCCGGATCGCGATAGTTGTACGTGCCGCCGTCGTCCCAGCTGACGAGGAGTCGCGTCGGACCCGCCGCCAGCTTGATCGCGACCCACGCCGGCAGCGACGCCGCCGGGATCGACCAGCCGCCGTTGTGGTACGCGCCGTCGACGACCCGGTTCCCGTTGGCCGGCATCGAGAACACCTGCGCGCCGCGCGAGACGATCGGATTCGCGTGCGCCAGCTTCAACGTGGGCGGCGTGTAGCTGCCGCCGCCGCCACCGGTGCCGCCCGTGCCGCCGCCACTGGTCCCCGCAGAGCCGGCGCCGTAATTCGGACTGGCGGCGCAAGCTGCGACCGACAGAACGGCCGCCCAACCTAGGCCAGGACTACGCATGCGGCGCAGTCAACCAGAACTGCGTGCACGAAACAATGGTCAATGGTCACGGCGACTTGGCGTTTTTCACCCTCCGTCTCTCATAAACCGCGCGGACCCGCGTCAGTAGTATTCGAGCTGACCGGCGTCGTTGACGCGGATGTTGCGGTGCCGGTGGGCGCCGGTGAAGCCCTCGATCTCGCGCACCCACTTCGAATCCGGGTAGTGGTTGACCATGTACTCCGCCTCCGCGCGCCCCTCCGAGAGCTTGTCCTGCGTCACCAGCGCGTGGATCAGGATCGCCGTCCGCTCGGGTGCGTCGGGGCTGTCCGGGTACTGCTTGTTGCCGGCGCGCGCGAGCTCGATCGCCTGCGCCGAGTCGGTCTTCGCCACCTCGCGCAGCTGCGCCATCAGGACCGCCTCCGTCACGCGCGCGACGGCCGCCCGCACGGCCGCCGACGGCGGCGATGCGTCCGGCGGCAGGTTTGGCGCGGCCGCGGCAGGGCCGGCAGCGGGCGCGGGCGGCGGCGTCGTCGCTTCTGCAGCGGCCCGCGGGGGCGCGCCTCCGGGCTTCTTCGGCGCTTCCGGTGCCTCGCCGGCGTGCCAGACGGCGATCGCACCGGCCAGGACCAGCGCGCCGATGGCCGTCGCAATGAGCCGCGCTCTGTTGGACACGGCCGATGCGATCAGTGACAGGCGTTGATGTCGGCCATGTGCGCGTTATAGACGTTCTGGATCGCGGTCTGCATCGACGGCCACTTGATCGGGTTGTTGTTGGGCGCGGGTGTCGTGCCGCTGTCGTTGTACTGCCAGGCCCACGCGCCGTTGTAGCCGCTGCTGTAGAGGTTCGTGTAGAGGTCGTTCTGCTGCACGCCGTCCGTGGTCTGCGCGTAGAACTCGCCGATCACCAGCTTCTTGTCGAGGCCCCAGTACGTCGACGGGTGGCCGAACGGCGACAGCGCCGTCCCCGCCGCGGTCGATTCGTTGGCGTCGTAGTAATGGACCTCGTAGAAGTCGAGCGTTCCGTTCTGCTTGCCGCCGGCCGCGCGCAGCGCGCTGTCCGAGTACCAGTTGGTCTTGCCGCTGATGCCGGACGAGCAGTAGTCGAACGTCTGCGACCCGACGGTGACCAGCGCGTTCGGATCGGCGGTGTGGATCGCCGCCGCCAGCCAGTTGACCGTCTTCTGGATCGCCGCCTGCGTCGTCTTGTGAGTCGCCCAGCCCTTCGGCCCCATCCCCTCCGGCTCGTTGAAGATCTCCCACGAGTAGAGGCCGGGCGTCCCTTTCACCGCGTTCACGAGCGGCGTCAGGTAGTTGTCGATGTACGCCTGCCGGTTGGTGTCGTTCTCGAGCAGCGCCTGGTTCTGCACGTACGTGTTGCCCGCGTTGGACTGCAACATGTCGAACGACCACAGGCTGATGTTGACGCGCACGCCGGCGCTCGCCGCCGTCGACAGGATGCTCTTGATGCCGTCGATGTGCGACTGCGGCAGCTTCACGGCCAGCCCCGACGAGTCGTAGCCGGGCGTCTTCGTGCCGTTGGCGTGGAACCACCAGCGAAGGACGCGCCCGCCGGCGCTGTACGTGTTCTGGAAGATCGTCTTGAACGTGGTGACGTTCGGATTGGGGACGTCGTTCGCGAAGCTGACCCACGCGATGTTGAGACCGCTCGCGAAATTGCAGACGGTGGCGGTGGTCGCGCCGGCGCCGCCGCCGGTTCCGGTCGTCCCGCCGGTTCCGGTCGTCCCTCCGGTGCTGCCGCCCGCGCCGCCGCGTCCCGCGGTTCCGGTCGAGCCGGCGCTGCTGCCGCCCGTCCCGCCCGCGCCGCCGCGTCCGGCGTTGCCGGTCGCGCCCGCACTTCCGGTCGTGCCTCCAGTCCCCGTGGTGCCGCCGCGTCCGGCGTTGCCAGTCGCGCCCGCGCTACCGGTGGTGCCGCCGCGCCCGCCGGATCCCATCGTGCCTGCGGATCCCATCGTGCCCGCCGATCCGATGGTGCCCGCCGATCCCGTCGTGCCCGCCGATCCCGTCGTGCCCGCGCTGCCCATCGTCCCGGCGCTTCCGGTCGTACCGGCCTCGCCGGTCGTGCCCGCGGCGCCGGTCGCGCCATCACCGCCCGAGCCGCCGGTTCCGGTGCCTTCTTCGCCGGTTCCACAGGCGCCGATCGCCAGCGCGAGAAACGAGGCGAGAGGAAGAGCTAAGCGCGATTTCATGGATCCTCCGTCGAGAGGGTGGCGGGGGAAGGATTTGATGCACGTGTGTGGTCGGTCGCGACCGCACCCGGTCCATATATGTTGGCAGGTGCGCCTTTTCATCTCGCGGCGCATCCGCCGCTTCCTTTCTATCACGGCGCGATCCACGCCCGCCCGTGTGCGAGGTGTCGGATAATTCGCGACACCGCCGATTAGCGCGAGACCGCGTCGCGCAGACGGGCGATCGCGTCACGGATCCGCGCGACCTGCGGCGCCCGCATCGATTCGTAATGATCGTGCAGGCGCCGTTCATGCTCGGGGACGTCGCCGGCGCGCGTCTGGTACGCCTCCTCCCAGCGGCGATGAAGCTCGGTCAGTTTCTCGAACGGCGCCTGCGCCGCCGCGCTGTCGAAGTTCGCCTCATCGGGCCACAACATGCAGATCACGTCGATGGCGTTGTCATCGTTCGAGCAGGTCGGTCCGAGGTTGAAGCCCGCGATCGCGAGCAACTCCGGCGACGGTTCTACGGAGGCGCCGGCGCCGTCACGCCGCCAGCCCTCGTCGTCGTCAGGAAACAGCCACGCGTAATCGATCAGGCCGTATTGTTCCCGATACTGGGCGGTCGTCTTCCATCCGTGGTGGAGGCGCTCGCGCGTCTCGTATCCGGCGGCCGCGTCCGCGGCGAGGAAGACGACGAAGCGCGCGCTCTCGTCGAACGGCAGGTGCTTGTACCAGCTGTGCGCCCAGCAGACGTGCTCGACGAACGCGTCGACCTGCGCGTCCGTCGGCCACAGCAGCGCCGCCATGTCGGCCAACGTCTTCATCGCCCGCGCCGCCGCCAGCTTGCCACGAGATCGGCGGCCGCCGCCGGCCAGGTCGGAAATTCGAAGGCGAAGCCCGCGTCGAGCAGCCGGCCCGGGACCACGCGCCGGCTCTTGAAGACGAGCTCCGTCTCGGTGCGCAGGAAGAACGCTCCGATCGACGTCATCCACGCCGTCGCGGGCAGTCCGATCCGCGTGCCCCACGCCGCGCGCAGCGCCGCCATGAATTCACGCTGTGGTAGCGGGTTCGGCGCGGCGAGGTTGATCGGCCCGCTGATGTCGTCGCGCGCGATCAGCAGGGCGACGGCGCGCACGAAGTCGCGTTCGTGAATCCACGACATCCATTGCCTGCCGCCCGCGATCGTGCCGCCGAGGCCCCGCCGCACGAGCCCGAGCAGCACGTCGAAGATGCCGCCGCGGTCCGGGCTCATCACGATCGCCGCGCGCATCGCCACCTTGCGGGTGGCGGGCGTCGCCGCGTCCGCCTGGGCGCCTTCCCAGGCCCGCGCGATGTCGATGCTGTGCCGCCAGGACGCCGGCGCGTCCGCCTCGTCGCCGCCGATGCGTCCGGTCGCCTCGTCGTTCGGCGCGTCGAAGCGGTGCGCGTAGATCGTCGCCGTGCTCATCTGCAGCCAGACGCGCGGCGGGCGCGCGGCGCGCGCGATCGCCAGCCCGACGGCGTGCGTCGAATCGACGCGCGAGCTCATCATGGCCCGCCGGTTCGCGTCGGTGTAGCGGCAGTTGACGCTGCGGCCCGCCAGATTGATGACGGCGTCGGCGCCGTCAAGCTGGCCGGCCCAGGCGCCCACCGTCAGTCCGTCCCACGCCACCGCGCCGCCGGCGCCGGTCCGGGCGATCACGACCACGTCGTGACCGTCGGCGCGCAGGGCGCGCGCCAGCATCGTCCCGACCTGGCCGCTGCCGCCCGGAATGACGACCTTCATCGCAGAGGATAGTACAGGGGCGCCGCCCGGCCGGTCGCGCGCGCCCGGCAGGAATTTGCCGGGTTTCTTGGCGTTTCAGTATGCGTGGTACCCTCTTACACCTCAGTGCGAAATCGGGGGATCGTGAAGGCACGTGCTCGCCCTATCGCGAAGCGCGCGCGCGTCCGTCCGGCCGGCAAGCGAGCGCGCCGCGACATCGAAACCGAGATCCACGCGCGGCGCAGGGCGCTCGCCGATCTGATGCACTCGAAGGTGCTGGGGCAGGCCGACCTGAAGCGCGCCTTCAACCAGATCACCGAGACCGCCGCCCAGGTCCTGGAGGTCGAGCGCGCCAGCGTCTGGCGGCTGGTCGACGGCGGCACCGCGATCGTCTGCATCGATCTGTTCGAGCGATCGCAGGCGCGTCACAGCTCGGGTATCCGGATCGGGGCCTCCGATGCGCCCCGCTATTTCGAGGCGCTCCAGAACGAGCGCGCGATCCGCGCCCACAACGCGCGCACCGACCCGCGCACGAAGGAATTCCGCAAGGGCTACCTGGAGCCGCTCGGCATCACGTCCATGCTGGATGCGCCGGTCTTCCTGCGCGGCCAGATGGTGGGCGTGGTCTGCCACGAGCACACGGGCCGGCCCCGGCGCTGGCAGCTGCACGAGGAGCTGCTGGCCAGCTCGTTCGCGGATTTCGTCGCGCTGGTGCTGGAGACCGCCGCCTGGCACGAGGTGGAGGCCGCCCTGCGCGAGGAGCGCGACGCGCTGGAGACCAAGGTGGCCGAGCGCACCCGCGATCTGCAGGAGAGCGAGGCCAACCTGCGCGCGCTGATCGACTTCTCGCCGGTCGGGATGGTGCTGACCCGCATCGCCGACAGCACGATCCTGATGGCGAACCGCCGGGCGGCGGCGATGTTCGACGTCCCCCTGCACGAAATCGTGGGCCGCGGCGCGCCCCAGCACTGGGTGGACCTGGTGGAACGCGACCGCTACCTGGAACACGTCATGCGGCACGGACGGATCGACGACTTCGAGGCCGAGATGCGGACCACCAGCGGGCGAACCTTGTGGGCGTCGCTGTCGGGCCAGCGCCTGCGGTTCGCGGGTGAGGACACCTTGCTGGCGGCGATCGTCGACGTCACGGCGCAGCGGCAGACGCGCGAGGATCTGCTGCAACAGGCGACGCACGATCCGCTGACCGGCCTGTTCAATCGGCGGCACGTCGAGGACGTGCTGCGCAAGGAGGTCGTTCGGGCCGAACGCCACGCGCGGCCGCTCGCGGTGGCGATGATGGACGCCGATCACTTCAAGAACATCAACGACACCTACGGTCACCAGACGGGCGACGAGGTGCTGCGCGAGATCTCCGAGCGATGCCGCAAGATGCTCCGCTCGAACGACGTGCTGGGACGCTATGGCGGCGAAGAGTTCGTGATCGTGTTCCCCGAAACCAACATCGGCGAGGCGGCGATCGTCGCGGAGCGGCTCCGCGCCGCGGTGGCCGAGAATCCGATCCAGGTCGGCGACACGACGCTCGCCGCCACCGTCTCGATCGGCCTGGCCGCCTACGCGCCCGGGCAGGATCTGGAGAAGCTGTTCCAGCGCGCGGATTCCGCGCTCTACACGGCGAAGCAGGACGGGCGCAACCTCGTCCGCGCGTGACGGACGCCCGCGATGCCGCTCGCTCTGGACGTGGCTCGCGAGCGGCTTCGCAGTCAGCATCTGGTCGGGCCGCCCTTCGCGACGCCCGAGGCGGTCGTCGGCTGGCTGAGCGCCGTGCAGGCCCAGGATTACGGCGGCGCCAAGTGGGCGGTCGCGCAGCGCGCGAAGGCGTGCAGCGACGCCGACGTCGAGCAAGCCTGCCGCGACGGGCGGATCCTGCGCACGCACGTGCTGCGGCCGACGTGGCATTTCGTGCTGCCCGCCGACATCCGCTGGATGCTGGCGTTGAGCGCGCCCCGCATCCGCGCCGCGATGGCGTTCTACGATCGCCGGCTGGGCCTGACCGACGCGGTCTGCGCGCGCAGCGCCGCCGCGCTCGCGAAGGCGTTGCAGGGCGGCAACCATCTGACGCGGGGCGAGCTGGCGCGCGTGCTGGCGGCGGCCGGCATTCCCGCCAAGGGCCAGCGCCTCGGACATCTGATGGCGCGCGCCGAGATCGATGCCGTCATCTGCAGCGGCGCGCGCCGCGGCAAGCAGGCGACGTACGCGTTGCTGGACGAGCGCGCGCCGGCCGCGAAGCCGCGCCGCCGGGACGACGCGCTGGCCGAGCTGGCGCGGCGTTATTTCGCCAGTCACGGGCCGGCGCTGCCGCAGGACTTCGCCTGGTGGTCCGGCCTGACGGTCGCCGACGCCCGGCGCGCCATCGAGCTGGCCCGGCCGCGGCTGCGCGAAGTGTCGGTGGCCGGAAAGCGTTACTGGTCGGGGACCGCGAAGCGCGCGGCGTCGACCGGGCGGCCGGTCGTTCATCTGCTGCCGAACTTCGACGAGCTGGTCGTCGCCTACGGCGATCGCACGGCATCGATCGATGCGGAGCGGCTGCCCAAGATTGGCGTCTGGTCGATGGTGATCGCCAACAACACGGTGGTCGTCGAGGGGCGGGTCGTGGGCGGCTGGCGGCGGACGGTGGCGAAGGGCAGGGCGGTCGTCGAGACGAGGCTCGCCGGCCCGCTGTCCGGCGTCGCGCGCACGGGGCTGCGCGCTGCGGCCGAGCGATACGGCCGCTTTCTCGGTCTGCCGGTGACGCTGCGGGAGGGCGCGCGTGCCTGAGCGTATGACGACGGAGGAAGGCAGGGAACGCGCGCGCGCCGTGCTCGCGGGCGCGGCCGCTTGCGTGCCGATGCACGAGCTCCAGGAGCGCGATTGGCCCGAGGCGCTGGCGGAGACCGCCGTAATCGTGACGGAGGAGATGCTGGCCCCCCAGGCGATCGCGCTGTATCAGCAGTGCAAGCGCCAGCGCGGCGAGAGCGGACTGTCTCCCCTGATCGTCACGTGCGCTGGATACGACGATCTGCTCCTGCGCGAATGGCTGGCCCCCTATCCGTACGCCGCGGCCGCTCTGGCAGCGGCGCGAGCGGCATACGACACTCTGACCGCCGAGCAGTTCTTCGCCTCGCGCCGCGAGAAGCTGGACTACGATCCCGCATCGATGATCGACGAGGCGCTCGACGATCTCGGGCGCGCTGCGGGTTGCGATCCGATGTCGATCCTGCACCGCCTCCGGATCGGCGATATCGCGGCTATCTCCGAAGGCGAAGGTTTTGATCCCGCCGACCTGCTTCCCGACGATGTCGCCGCGGCGCACGCCATCGGGCTGGCCGAACGCGAGGCGATGCTCGAGATGTCGCGGCGGCGGCCCGGCCCGCAGTTGATGATCCTGCAGCAGCCGATCCGCACCTTCGACCAGGCCAGCGCGCTGGCGGAGATCGACGACGGTCCGACTCGCCTCCTGCTGGTGTCGGCGCCTCCGGCCGAGGCGCTGCTGGTGGTCGGGTTCCGCGGCCCGCCGCCGGCCGCCCACGCGCGCGTCTGGGAGCACTGGCGCGCCGCGCACGGCGCGGAGCCGTTCCTTCTCGACGGCGCGAGCTTGTCGGCCGTGGTGGCGCGTCCCGTCGCCACGCGGGAGGCGCTCGTCCGCTTCGCGGCGGAGATCGTGCTCTACGACCCGGACGCGCTTGCCGAGGGCCCGCTGGAGCTGGCCGGGTTGCTCGTTCGCAACGCCGGCATTGATTTCTGGTGGGACTGACCCGCGGTCGCGGGTGTTAAAATTGCGGGAACATGTGCGGCGCCGCACGGTCACCCATTCGCGGCGCACCGCTGGCGATCGTCGTGTCCGCGCTGCTCGCCGGCTGCGGCGGTGGCACGCACGCGACGCCCGACGCACACCCCGATCTGCTGCCGGTGGAGCAGTACGATCCCAGAGCGGCGATCTGCGCGACCGCCGACGCCGCCGGCGTCACGTCGTTGCCCCCCTTCGATCTGATCCAGCAGATCTTCACCGACAACTGCGTCACGTGTCACTCGCCGGGCGCGGACGTCGATCTCTCTCCCGGCGTCGCGTGGGGGAATCTGGTCAACCGTCCCGCGCCGTCGACGGAGAGCTGCGGCGGCACCCTGGTGATCCCGGGCAACGCCCCGATGAGCTACCTCTATCAGAAGATCCTTCTCGATCAGCCCTGTTCGGGCGCGCGCATGCCGCGCACCGAGTTCGCGTCCGATCCGCTTCCGGACTGTGTGATCGCCCTGGTCTCGAACTGGATCGTCGAGGGCGCGCCTGGCCCGGCCACCGATGGCGGCGCCGATTGATGGGCCGCAGATGACCGCGTACCCATCCGGCATGTTTCCCGCGACCTTCGTCGGCGGCGTCGCCGGCGCCTGGCGGATCGATCGCAGCGTCTCGATCGCCGGCGAGCCGCTGCCGGCCGCGGATCGGCTGGACGTGCGCGAGGGTGTGCTGCCGACCTCGGGCGGCGTGTGGCGGCTCGCGGGCGTCGCCGGTCACACGCGCTACGTCGAACGCGCCGAGAAGGCGCAGCTCGACGCTGTCTCGCCGCCGCTGGGACGGCCCGAGGCGACGCGGGCGGCGCTGATTCCGATCCGGAAATCGCCGGCCTGGTGGGCGCTGCCCCAGGACGAACGCCGCGCCATCTTCGAGCAGCGCTCGCGTCACATCGCGGACAGCCTGGCCTTCTTGCCGCGGATCGCGCGCCGGCTGTTCCACGCGCGCGACCTCGGGCAGCCGTTCGACTTCCTCACCTGGTTCGAGTTCGCGCCGGAGCACGCCGACGACTTCGAGCACCTCGTCGAGGTGCTTCGCGCCGGCCCGGAGTGGCGCTACGTCATCCGCGAGGTGGATCTGCGCCTCACCCGGCAGCCCCGGCCGTAGGGGGGTGTCTGCCTAGTCGGGTTGGTAGGAGCAGCGCGCACCGGTCCGGACGGCGGTGTCGAGGTGC
>DATFXS010000100.1:0-3216 GCA_035315605.1 Polyangia bacterium | reverse complement strand
GAGGGCGCCGGCGTGGTCGAGGCGATCGGGCCGGGCGTCAACGAGCTCGCGGTCGGCGATCGCGTCGCCTACGCGGCCCTGCCGGGGTCCTACGCCGAGGTGCGGCTGGCGCCGGCCGACCGCCTGGTGAAGCTGCCACCGGCGATCGACGATCGGACTGCCGCCGCGATGATGCTCAAGGGGATGACCGCGGAGTACCTGCTGTTCCGCTGCGCGCGCGTCGCGCGCGGCGACACCATCCTGTTCCACGCGGCGGCGGGCGGGGTCGGCAGCATCGCCTGCCAGTGGGCGAAGCACCTCGGCCTGCGCGTGATCGGCACGGCCGGCGGCGCAGAAAAGGCCGCGCGCGCCGCGGCCCTCGGCTGCGACCACGTCATCGACTACGACCGGGAAGACGTCGTCGCGCGGGTGAAGGAGCTGACCGGCGGCGCCGGCGTGACGGCGGTGTTCGACGGCGTGGGCAAGCGGACGTTCGACGCCTCCCTGGCCTGCCTGGCCACGCGCGGGATGATGGTGCTGTTCGGCGCGGCCTCCGGCCCGGTGCCGCCGGTCGACCCAGCGGCGCTGGCGCGGGCGTCGCTGTTCCTGTCCAGGCCGGCGCTCGGGCACTACATCGCGGCGCGCGACGAGCTGGTCACGTCGGCCGCGAGGCTGTTCGAAGTCGCCGGCAGCGGTGCCGTGAAGATCGACGTCGGGCAGAGCTACGCGCTGCGTGACGCGGCCGCGGCGCATGCCGCCCTCGAGCGGCGCAAGACCACCGGGTCGACGCTGCTCATTCCCTGACAACGCGCACCTTGAACCACCGACGCGTTTTCGTTAGAACGAGCGCGGACCGATGATTCCCCGGTACACGCGCGCCGAGCTTGTCCAGCTGTGGTCCGACAGCCACCGTTACGAGACCTGGCTGCGCGTCGAGCTGGCCGCCTGCGCCGAGATGGAGAAGGCCGGGACCGTGCCGGCGGGGACGACGGCGGCCGTACGCGCCAAGGCCGCCGGCAAGCTGGACCCCGCCCGCATCGCCGAGCACGAGGAGCGCACGCGCCACGACGTGATCGCGTTCCTGACGCACGTGGAGGAGCTGGCGGGCGAGCCGGCGCGCTGGCTGCACCTCGGGATGACATCGTCGGATGTGCTGGACGCGTCGTTCGCGATCCAGCTGGTCGAGGCGGGCGGGGAGATCCTGGCGGGCGTCGACCTCCTGCGGGCGGCCTGCCGTCGCCGCGCCGAGGAGCACCGCGCCACCATCGCCATCGGCCGGTCGCACGGCATCCACGCCGAGCCGATCACGGCCGGGCTGGTGTTCGCTGGCTGGTACGCCGAGCTCGGGCGCGCGAAGGCCGCGCTCGAGGCGGCGCGCCAGGAGGTCGCGGTCGGGAAGATCGCCGGCGCGGTCGGCACCTACGCGAACCTCGATCCGGCCGTCGAGCAGGCGGCGCTCGCGTCGCTGGGCCTGCGCCGCGAGGTGGTGCCGACGCAGGTCGTGGCGCGCGATCGGCACGCCGCCTATTTCCTGGCGCTGGCCCGGCTCGGCACGGCCGTGGAGCGGCTGGCGGTGACGATCCGGCACTGGCAGCGCACGGAGGTCGGCGAGGCGACCGAGGCGTTCGGCAAAGGGCAGAAGGGGTCGTCGGCGATGCCGCACAAGAAGAACCCGATCCTGTCCGAGAACCTGTGCGGGATCGCGCGGCTGCTCCGGTCGTACGCCAGCGCCGCCCTCGAGGATGTCGCCCTCTGGCACGAGCGCGACATCTCGCATTCGTCCGTCGAGCGCGTCATCGGACCCGACGCGACCGGGCTGGCCGACTTCATGGTCCGCCGCGCGGCCGGGCTGGTCGACGGCCTGGTCGTGAACGCCGCCCGGATGCGCGAGAACCTGGAGCAGGCGAAGGGCCTCTACTTCAGCGAGGCGGTGATGCTGACCCTGGTGCGCAAGGGGATGGCGCGCCAGGCCGCCTACGAGCTGGTGCAGCGGAACGCGCTGCGCGCCGTGGCCGGCGAGGGTAAGTTCCGCGACCTGCTGGCCGCCGACAAGGACGTGACGTCGCGGATCGACGCCGCGGAGATCGACCACGCTTTCAACCTGGAACACCACCTGCGCCACGCCGGCGCGATCATCGACAGAGCCCTCGCGGAGGATTCTTCATCATGAGCAAACCGATCGACGAAGCCGTGATTCGCGCGCAGCTCGACAAGACGCTGAGCGGCACGAACTTTCCCGAGCTCGGCGAGAAGTACGAGGGCAAGGTCCGCGATTGCTACGTTCGCGACGGCAAGCGCACGATCATCGCGACCGACCGGATCAGCGCGTTCGACGTCGTGCTGGGGACGATCCCGTTCAAGGGCCAGGTGCTGAACCAGATGGCGGCCTTCTGGTTCGAGGCGATCGCCAACATCGCTCCGAACCACGTCATCAACGTCCCCGATCCGACGGTCACCGTGGCACGCGAATGCGAGACGCTGCCGGTCGAGTTCGTCATGCGCTCGTACCTGACCGGCGTGACGTCGACGTCGATCTGGACGCACTACTCGAAGGGGGGGCGGACGTTCTGCGGCCACGAGCTGCCCGAGGGGATGAAGAAGAACCAGCGCTTGCCCAAGGCGATCCTGACGCCGTCGACGAAGGCCGAGAAGGGCTTTCACGACGAGTCCGTTTCGCGCGCGCAGATCCTGGAGATGGGCGCCCTGAGCGTGGGCGACTTCGACGCTGCCGCCGAGATGTGCGCGCGTGTGTTCGCGTTCGGCCAGCAGGAGGCGCTGCGCCGGGGGCTGATCCTGGTCGACACGAAGTACGAGATCGGCCGGCGTTCCGACGGCACGCTCTGCTTCATCGACGAGGTCCACACGCCCGATTCGTCGCGCTACTGGTACGCCAACGATTACGACGAGCGGTTCGCGCGCGGGGAAGAGCCGCGGGGGCTGGACAAGGAGTACGTGCGCCGGACGCTGGCGGACCAGGGCTACAAGGGCGACGGGCCGCCGCCGAAGCTGTCGGACGACGTCCGCGTCGAGGCGGCCCGCCGGTACATCCAGGTGTGCGAGCTGGTGACGGGACGCCCGTTCGTGCCGGACAGCGAAGAGCCGAACGCGCGCATCCGGAAGAACCTGAAGCTGCGCTAGATCAGCAGACCGGACCCTCACCCGAAGACGGGAGAGGGGATCGGATCAGGTCCCCTCGCCCCGCGAAGCGGGGAGAGGGTCGGGGAGAGGGGCCCGCCC
>DATFXS010000099.1:0-3680 GCA_035315605.1 Polyangia bacterium | reverse complement strand
AGGCGCGCCCGGATGACCTCGTCGAACGCGGCGGTGAAGGCGGTCCGGCTCTCGACGGCGTTCTGGGCGAGCAGCCGGCCGCTCGCGAACGCGTGCTCGGTGAGGACGCGCTGGCAGAAGGCGTGGATGGTGGAGATCGGCGCGACGTCGAGGCCGCGGCTGGCCGCCTCCAGCCGCTCGCACGCGGCGACGTCGATCGCCCAGACGTGCGGTCCCGTCGGCTCGTCGCCGGCGGCGTCGGGGCGGAGGACCTTCCGGATCAGCCCGCGGATCCGCCGCGCCAGCTCCGCCGCCGCCCGCTCGCTGAACGTCACCACCAGGATCTCGTCGATCCGGGCGTCGCCGCGCACGATCCGGTCGACGACCAGATGCTCGATGAGATAGGTCTTGCCGGTACCGGCCGACGCTTCGATCACCGCGGGCCGATCGCGGGGCAGGTCGGCCAGCTCCGTGGGGAACGGATAGAGGTAGGCGGCCGTCACGCCGGCTCCCGCAAGGAATGGAAGTACGGGCCGAAGCGCTGCTGGACGCGCGACTCGGCGTCTGCTTCGTCGGGAACCGGGTAACGGCGCGCGTCCGCCACCGGTCCACGATCCGAGCTGAGGCGCGTCCACCCGTCGTCGCGGACGAACATGATCGCCTGCCGAACCGTCATCGGCTCGCGCTTCTGGCGGCGCCGCCAGGTGAAGATGCCCTCGCACGGCATCAGATAGGCGTGGACGCCGGACAGCAGGTCGGCCGCCAGCCCCGTCAGCAGCGCCAGCGCATCGGCCTGCGCGAGCGGCGCGAAGACCGAACGCTTCACCTCGGCGGCGTCGTCGCCCTTGGCGCCGAGCGCGATCGAAACCAGCCGGCGGCCGGCGCCGGGGCCGGCCGCAGCGCGCACCAGGTGCGTCAGCCAGGCGCGCAGGCGGTCGCGCTCGCTGTCCTCGCCGCGCGATCGGGCCATGACCAGCGTCAGCGACAGCGCGTCGCCGTCGATGGCCGTGAGCGGCTCGCTCTGGCCGAAGAGCGAAACGACGCGCGGTCCTTCGGGAAGCGGAACCGTGAGCGTCACGGCCGGCGAGATCTGGATGTCGGGGCGGTGCTCTGGCGCGGCGCCGTACCAGATGGGCGCGAGCCCGCCGGGCAGGCGGCCGTCCAGCGCCTGCCGCAGCCCTTCGCGCCAGGACCGCAGCGTCATCAGATGCCGTCCCCGCATCACGGACCCGAAAAGACCCGACGGCAGCGTCCCGTCGAGCCGCAGGCGCGCGATGGCCGTGTCGTAGCGCTCCGCGAGCGCGGTGTCGTCGGTGGCGCCCGCGTCGATCGCGCGCCCGAACAGCTCGCGCAAGAGCGGCAGCGTCTGCATGCGCGCGTCCCCGAGGTTCTCGCGCTCGCGCAGCGCCGCCTCGGCGTCGTCGTCGGCGTCGTCCTCGTCGCGCATCGGCAGCAGCACGCGCACCGAGCCTTGCAGGGGACACTCGAGAAACCGGCGCAGGTCGACCAGCGTCAGCGTGGTGACCGGCCGCCGGGGCGTGTCCGGCCGCGAGGCCAGCGCGATGCGGCCGAGCGGCGGGGCGATCGCTTCCCACGCGGCCGGCGCCAGCGCCGCAGCGAGCGCGCTCGCCTCGGGCAACTCCAGCAGGTTGGCCGCCTGCCGCAGCGACCGTCCCAGCGTCGCGGCTTGCCGCTCGCGGGCCGCGGCGGGAAAGACGGCGCAGACGTCGTCGTCCTCATGCCGCGCGAGCGGCGGGCTCTTTCGCGTCAGCTCGCGGACCACCCGGTCCCCATCCGGACCGGACGCGAGCACGTCGCAGAGCGCGAGCACCGTCGAAGAGGGATCCTTCCCCTCGCCCGTCACCGCGTCGCGGCCGACGTAGGAAAGTCGAAGCCGCTCGCGCGCCGACTGCAGCGTCTCGAGAAAAAGGTATTCGTCGCGCTCGCGCGGCGTGACGTCGCCCGGCTGCACCGCCGCGGCGCGCAGGTCCAGCGCGCCGAACCCTTCCGCGGACGGGAAGATCCGCTCGTCGAGCCCGACCACGAACACGGTGCGAAAGGTGAGCGCGCGGAGCGGCGCCAGGCTGGCGACCGTGACGCCCTCGGGCGTCCGGCGCCGCGGCCGCGCGGCGCCGAGGCGCGCGCGCACCAGCTCGGTGGCGACGGCGAACCCGACCTCCAGATCGGGCGGCGCCGTCTCGGCGACCCGCTCGAGAATGGCGAGACAGTCGCGCAGGACGGCCTGCTCGTCGTCACCCTCGGGCCGGATCGTCGCGGTCAGGGTCCGCCGCAACAGCGCCATGAAGGCGGGGATGGGGGCGGTCAGCGCGCGTGCCGTGCGCGCGAAGTCGCAGAGCTCGCGCACGATGGTGCCGAGGGCGCGGGCGGCGGGTTCGGCGCCGGGGGGAAGCTCGGCGGCCAGCACGCTGCCTCCGTCGTGAGAGAAGGGGCGCTGCTCGCCGCTGCGCGGGCCGGACAGAAACGCGCCGAGCGCCAGCCGCCGCAGCCCGTGGTCCCAGCTGACCCGATCGTCGTCGGCATAGGTGTCGCCCAGATCGCGCCCGTCGGCGCCGCGCACGATCCCCAGCTCCTCGCACAGCGCCAGGAACATCTCCGGGTCGACATCGGGAAAACGCCGCGCCACGGTCGGGTGCATCGCGAGGGCCAAGAGGTCCCGCCGGCCGAGCGGCCCGGTCGGCAGCGCCAGCAGCAGCGCGACGGCCTCGACGATGTGTCCTTCGGCGGGCGAGGGAAGATCGAGGACCGTGTGCGGCAGGTCAGAAGCCGCCCCGAACACTTCGCGGGCGAGCGGCAGGTAGGTCGCGGCCGATGCCGGCGGGACGACGACCGCGAAGTCGTCGAAGCGCAGCGTCTCGTCGCGCTGGACCAGCGACCAGATCTCGGCGGCGACCGCCTCGAGCTCGCGCCGCGGATCGGGGGCCGCGAAGATCGCCAGGCTGTCGTCGTGCGGGGCTGGATCGCGGCTGCGCGGCGCCCGATCCAGCACCTCGCGCTGCAACGTCGCGAGCAGCGTCGGCGCGCCGTTCGCGGCCGGATCCTCGAAGCGCTCGTGGAAGTTGCAGTCGGACAGGTCGTTGTAGAGCCGGATGCTGTCCCGCCCGGGACGGCCCCAGAGCGCCAGCAGCGGGTTTTCGTCGGCGGCCGCGGCCGTCGCGGCGGGCGCGTCGCCGAGCGCGAGCGCCAGCTGGCGCGTCGGTCGGGGGGAGGCGGCGCGCGGCTTGCCCGATCGCCGCGCCGGCTGCAGGTCCTCCCACAGCTCGCGGCAGGGGTTCAGCGTGTAGACGAACAGCGACGTCGCGCGCGCCAGCGACGCGAAGATCGATCGGTAGAGGCGCGCGACGAACGAGATGCCGAACACGTGCGTCGGGCCCGGCAGGCGCAGCGCCGCGGGCGCCGTGCGCGCGAAGAAGTCGGGCAGCGTCGCCGCCTCGGCGCGCGCGAACGGACCGCCGCGCCCGAACAGCGACAGCCACAGCGCGCGCTGCCACGCCTGCAGCGGCTCGTCCCACCCCGCGACGAGGCCGCCCTTGCGCCAGGCCGCGAGCATGTCGGGGCGCGAATACGCGTACTCGTCGAACAGCTCCGCGACCTTTGCGGCCAGCTGGGCACGGCGCCGATCGAGCGCGTCGCGCTCGCCGTCCTCCCCGACCTGGCCGCCCAGATACCCGCGCACGGCGGCC
>DATFXS010000098.1:0-10913 GCA_035315605.1 Polyangia bacterium | reverse complement strand
ATCTGAGCGAGATGCCCGCCCCGACCTCGGCCGCACCCGAGGAACCGCCACGGCGACACGACAACGCCGAGCCGCAGCCCGCGGCCCTCGCCGTCACGGTCTGGACGCTGATCATCGTCGCCGGGTTCGCGCTGTCGTTGCTGCGCGTGATGGCGGTGAACCTGCCGTGGCACCTGGCGACGGCGCGGCTCGCGCAGCAGACGGGACACTGGCTGGCGACCAACACCTTCAGCTACACGTTCCCCGACTACCCGGTCTACCAGCAGTACCCGGCGTTTCAGGCGACGATGTGGGCGATCTTCCGGCTCGCGGGCTGGAGCGGCCTGTCCGTCGCGACGGCGGTCGGCTGGATGCTGGCGTTCGTGCTGGTGGTGCGCTGGGCCGGCACGTTCCGGGAGGGCGCGCGCTTCCACGTGCTGTGGATGCTGGCGCTCTGGGCGCTGCAGCGGCGGATGATCATGCGCCCCGACATGTTCAGCATGATCGCCTTCGGCGTCGAGCTGGTGGCGCTGGACGCGTTCGCGCGCGGCAAGACGCGCGCGCTGGCGGCGGTGCCGCTGGCGCATCTACTTTGGGTCAACAGCCACCAGCTCTGGCCGCTGTCGCTGATGATCCAGGCGCTGGCGGTCGCGGATCTGGCCTTGCGGCGCGACGGGCGGCGCGCGCGCCTCCTGGCGCTGGCGCTGGGCGTGTCGGTGCTGCTGACGTTCGCGACGCCGCTCGGCTTCGCGATCCTGCGCGCGCCGCTGCGCACGGCCCAGTCGCTGTCGCTGTTCCGCGACCAGGTCGACGAGTTCCACCGCGTCTGGACGATGTCGCACGAATCGTCGCTGGCGCTGGCGACCGGGCTGCCCGCGGTCTGGATGCTCTGGCGGACGCGCCGCCGCCCGTCGCTGTTCGATCTGGGGCTGTGGTTCCTGTCGCTGGCGCTGCTGATCTCGGCGGTGCGCGGCCTGATGTTCTTCGGCGTGGTCAGCGTCGCGGTTTTCCAGCGGGGCGCGCTGCGGACGCAGGCGGCCGGGGAGCGCCTGCTGCCGCCGCTCAGCCCGATCACGCGCCGGATCCTGCGCCTCGCCGGCCTGACGATCACGGCCTTCACCGCGTGGCGCGCCGTCTACTTCCGCTGGATCGCGCCGCCGTTCACGCTGGGCGGGACGCAGGCCGGCCTCGGGCGCGCCTGGGGCGGCTGGGCCGAAGCGGCGACGGACTTCATCCGCCGCGCCCCGCCCCCCGGCCGCATGCTGAACCTCGGGATGGGCCTGGGCGACGACGTCATCTTCTGGGTCCCCGGGATCCCGGTGTTCGTCGATTCGCGCCTCGAGTCCTACCCGCCCGAATTCCTGCGGACCGTCATGGACGCGCAGGGGAACGACGCCGAGCTCGCCAAGCTGCTCGATCGTTACAGCGTGCAGTGGGTGTTCGCGGCGCACACCCGCCCCGCCCAGCGGGATCGGATCCTGTTTCTCCTGCGCGCCGGCTGGCAACCGGTCTACGTCGACAGCGGGCACCTGATCCTGGTGCGCCCGTCGCCCGAGACGGCCGCGTATCTGCGCGACCACGAGATCGACCTGCGCCACGCGCAGCCAGACGACATCGTGTCGCAGCCGGCCGCGATCCGGAAGGAGCAGCAGGACAACTTCGCGGCGCTGATGGCGGCGCTGGACCGGGAGCCTGTCCGCTGACGCGATCTGCCCCGACCTCCACGCGGCGCCTCTGGGCGCTCGCCGCCTGCGGGCTCTGCCTGGGCGTCATGGTCGTCGGCTTCAATCTGCTTTACCTGTTCGTCCCCGCCGGCTGGCAGCCGTTCCACGGCTTCGCGTCCAACATCGCCGCCGCCTACGCCGGCTGGCTGCCGCTTCCGAACGTCGCGATGACGCCCGGCCAGTTCGCGCGCACCTCCGTCGCGATGCAGGTCGGGATGTGGGGGGCGTTCCTCGCGGCGTTTGCGCTGGCCCGAAAGATCAGCGACGGCCCCCAGAGCGCGGCGGCGTTCCGGCTGGTCGCGATCGGCGCGGCGGCGATCTGCGCCGCGCTGATCCTGACGCCGCCCGCGCTGTCACCCGACCTCTACCAGTTCGCGTTGTTCGGCCGGATGGTGATCGCCCGCGGCCTCAATCCCTACGTCACGCCGGGCGACGCCATGGCGGGCGATCCGCTGTTCCCGCTGGCGGCCTGGCACCAGATCTCGAACCACTACGGGCCGGTGCTGGTCGACCTTTGCGTCGCGACGGCGTGGTTCGGCGCCGGCAAGCCGATCGCGACCGCGGTGGCGTTCAAGGCGCTCGCGGCCGCCAGCGTCGCCCTGACGGGCTGGGCGGCCGCGTCCCTCGCCCGCCAGGAAAACCGCGACGGGCTGCTGCCGCTGATGCTCGTCACCTGGAACCCGCTCGCGCTGCTCGAGACCGCCGGCAGCGCCCACAACGAGCTGATCATGATCGGCCTCGCGCTGTGCGGCGTCCTGCAGTGGCGCCGCGGGCGGACGACGCTCGGGCTCATGCTGCTGGTCGTGTCCATTCACGTCAAATGGATCACCGCCGCGCTCGCCGGCCTGGTCGTCATCGCGCACGTGCGCGACATCGCCGGCGCGCGGGCGCGCGGGCTGGCGCTGGCGAAGTTCGCCGCCATCGCCGTCGCCGTGACGGCGGCAGTCTACCTGCCGTTCTGGACGGGATGGCGCAGCCTCAGCGCCACCTGGGGGATCCTCTCCGCGTCGCATCCCGAAATTTCGAAGGCGGGTGCGGTATCGGTCGTCAACGTGATCCTGTTCGCCGCCACCGCGGTCATCGCCGCCGCCGTCGTCGCGCGCCGCGGGCGGCCGGTCGTGCTCGAGATGGCGGCGGTTGTCAGCCTCGCTTTCGTCACGTTCATCTTTCCCTGGATCTTCCCGTGGTACCTGCTGCCAGCCGCCGGGCTGCTGGCGGTCGGTCCGATCCGGCGCCTCAACGGCAGCCTCCTCGTCATCACGACGGCGGCGTCCATGTTTCTCATGGCGTTCTGGGCGGTGTTGGTGCCACGATAATCAATCGCATGACGGTGAACCGTTGAGGGCGCCGTGGACCTCGGCCCCGATCGGCGAAGCCCGACCGTGGGATCGGTGGGACCGCAAGGCGCTGATCGCGGCGACCGCGATCGCCGTGTGGGTGTTCGCCGTCAAGCTCAAGGCGTTCCTCGACCTCTGCTACACCTCCGACCTCTTCACCCAGACGCAGGAGGCGCGCAGCTGGCTCGAGGGGCGCTTCCTGTACGACAACTACTACGGGCGGCAGCTCGGCATTCACACCTATCTCCTGCTGTCCGCGCTCGGCGTGCTCGTGAAGCCGTTCGGCGCGCCGGGTCTGTTCGTCGCGGCGGCCGCGTCGGCCGGCGCGTCGACGTTCCTGGCGCACCGGATCCTGCGTCTGCTCGGCGTCGACGGCCGCGTCGCCTTCGGCGCCGGGATCGCGCTGGTGGCCATGCCGATCTCGCTGTGGGTGTTCGGCGACGGCATGGGCTTCCACACCGACCTCCTGGTTCCGCCCCTGGGCCTCGCCCTGTTCTACGCGTTGCTGCGCCGGCGCATCGTCGGCGGGCTGGTGTTCACGTTGCTGGTCTGCAGCGTCAAGGAAGACGCCCCGGTCGTCGCAGCGGTGATCGCCGCGATGGTGTTGATCGAAACATGGTTCGCGGAGCGGCGCTGGCACCGACCGGCCCTGGCCAGCATCGCCGTCGCGGTGGCGGCGTTTCCCCTGCTGGCCTGGATCAAGCACATCCAGCCCCACGCGACTTACGAGCTGGACCACTACGCGATGTTGACGGGCGCGACGGGAACGACCGTCAACGGCTTCGGCTCGCTGATCGCGTTCCTCCTCGGGCGCGTCCTGGACTGGGTCACTTTTTCGCTGCGGCAGCACTGGCCGCTCTGGTTTCTCGCCTCGACGGTTGGCCTGCTGATCGTGCGCCCGTGGTTCGCGCCGCTCGGCTTCCTGACCACCGGGGTCGCCTGGATCATGGCCGGCGTCTTCAAGCACACGAACGAAGGCCTGGTCTGGAGCATGCGCGCCATCGACGCGGTGCTGTTCTGCTGGTGCGTGATCCTGCTCGGAATCCCGTCGCTTCTGCGCTGGGCCGCCACCCTCGACCCGCCTCGCCGGCAACGCCTCAAGATCGCCGCGGCCGGCGTGCTGGTCGCCTCGCTGGCCGGCCAGCTCTATTTCGCGGCGACCGGCTGGGACCCGATCGATCTCGGCCTGTTCCGCGCCAGCCCCTACACCGCCGCCGAGCGCAAGCAGGCGAACGAGCTGTTCGCGATCTATCGGCGCGAAGGCCGCCCCGAGGAGCCAGTCGGGAGCTCGCCCTCTCTGTTTCGTTACGCCCACGATCGCAACCTGCTCTGGCTCGACCACCTGAAGGGGCGGCCGCGACCGATCTGGATCCTGCAAGACGGCGAATGGCCGTTCACCGACTTCGGCCTGCGCGCCGAGGACTACGCGCTCGTGGGCGCGAACGGCAGGTTCAAGCTCTTCAAACGAATCGGCAGCTAGTTGGGTTGCGCCGCCGACGGCTCGTCGTGGCGGCAGAAGCCGAGCGGTCGGCGCCCGTAGCGCGCGAGGTTGACGTCCATCGTCTCCGGGAACGAGTGCAGATAGAACCGCTGGTAGACCTGGCCCGCCCAGGGGACGCGCCCGATCGGCCCGAACGCGATCGATAGGTTCGCCGCCAGCGTCAGCCCGTACAGCGCCTTGACGATGTTGGCCCGCGCCCGGTCCGCCGTGTCGAGGCGTCCGATCACGCGCGCGCAGTAAACGATCATCGGGACGCCGATCGGCTGGTAGATGCGGGGAATCCACTCGCCGCGCATGTCGACCGTGTCGGGATAGGGCGGCGCGAGGTTGTTGAACGCGAACACCAATCCGATCGTGATCGCCAGCGCCCCCTCGACGGCGCTCAGCCGCGCGCGCACGACGACAAGGAGGAGCAGGAACAGCACGGGCAAGAAGACGATGTTGCTGAACAGGTAGACCTTCGCGAGCACGACCGGGAAGTCCGCCACGCCCCTCAGCCAGACGCCCAGAGCCGGCGGGTGCAGATATGCCCGCACCATCCACCCGTAGTGATCGGTGTTGTAGTTCGACCAGGGGACGCGCGCGATCTTGAGGATCACGAGCATGGCGATGGTCGGACCGGCCAGCATGCACGCGGTGGCGACCGGGATCGCGCGCCAGCGCCTCCGCCGGACCAGCAGGATCACGGCCGCGCCGGTGAAGTACGGCCAGAGGTCGTACGCCGTGAGCAGAACGCCCATCCCGAGGGCGTTGAGCGCGACGGCGCGAAGATCGGTCTCTTCGTCGAGCCGCGTGAGCAGCATGAAGAGACCGCACGACGCGGGAAAGATCATCGCGTTCGCGTAGGGCAGCGCGCCCCAGTACGTCACGCCCGGATAGCAGGCGAGCAGCCACGCGCCGACGATCGCGGCGCGCTCACCCCACCTCTTCCGCAGGAACAGCGCCAGAAGAATCAGCGCCGCCAGGTTGATCGCCGCGCTGGCGATGAATCCGCCGACGACGAAGCCCGCCGCCTTCATGAACGGATACGAGACGAGCGGATAGAGAAGCCGCCGCAGAACGACGCTCCACTCCCAGGTCGTGCGAGGCCCGCCGTCCAGCATGTCGAACACCGCGCGATAGTCCGGGTGATCGATGTTGAACAGATACGTGCATCGTTTGGAAACGATCGGGAATGCCCAGGTCGATGCGTACGGGTACATCGTTCCGGACGACAACCAGATCGCGAGCAGCATCAAGGCGCAGGCTGCGATCAGGTGGGTGCGGAATCTCATCGCGCGCGCGGCAATGTCCCAGCCGCCAACGGTACTCCGGCGGCCTCGTGACGACCAAACGGAATGCCCCCAGTGCGCGGCCGCTGGCGGCGTTCGACCCACAGGTGGCAGCGCATCCTACCTGCGCGCCGGGCCGGCTTCTCCGACGAGAAATCGGTCGGGCGTCACGATGCTGACGCCGGTATCCGGAAGACCGGGGCGACGATGCAATTTGGGCTGCTTTTGCCGCGGGTGGACCTGGCACCTACCTCGTCGCCCGCTGGGCGCAGGCGCGCACATCGCTGCTGATCGCCCGCCATTGACGCCTACGTTGCAAATGTGTGCAAAGCAGCACAGCCGGGTATGCAAACCTGGACCAATGTGAAACCAATGAAATGAAACGACAAATGCCGACATTGGAGCTGTCGAATTTTGAAAATAGAATCAATCATTGTGTGAATCGTGATACTGTTTCGGCGGGGGTCAGCATGAATACCTTCGCGCGGTCATTTGCCCTACTCTCTTCTTTCGCTCTGGTTGCCGTCGGCTGTGGACAGGATCAAGCCGACGATACGACGTCCGCTGAGGAGGCTGCGCTGACCTGCGGAGGCTTCCATCACGGCGATCCCGGTCATCACCGCGGCCATCACCACGGCCGTCACCATCACCATCACAATGGCGGTGGCGGCTCGACCGGAACGGGCGGAACGGGCGGGCAGCCGCACCTGACCGGCATGGCCGGCACGACCGGAATGGCCGGCACGATGGGCATGGCCGGCACGATGGGCATGGCCGGCACGACAGGCATGGCCGGGTCGATGGGGACGGGCGGCTCGACCGGTACGGGTGGAACCGGCGGCGCGATGGTCGATCCCCGCTGCGTGCCTCTCGACGGCATCGTCAGCTGGTGGCACGCCGACGGCGACTTCGACGACGCGGTCGGCTCCAACGACGGCACGAACGGAGGCGCCGTGTCGTTCGTATCCGGCGAGGACAATCAGGCCTTCAGCATGAGCGGCGGGTCCGGCTCGTTCGTCGACGTCGGAAACGATGCCAGCATGATGATGACCAACGCGATCACTCTCGACGCCTGGATCAATCAGGCGACGCTTGGCGGACGCGTCATCGACAAGGCCAGCGCGAACGACGGCTACATGATCGACATCGTCGCCGGCCGCCTGCGCATGTTCATCAACGGCACCGATCAGGTTCTGTCCGGCGACGTGCCGGCTGGAATGTGGGTTCACGTTGCCGGCGTCTTCAACGGCACTGGCCTTGGCGTCTACATCAACGGCGTGCTGTCGGCCGAGAACGACGCGCTCAACAGCAGCGCCATCATTGCGAACACCAACGACGTCAAGATCGGCGACGGCGGCAACGTGTTCGTCGGCATGATCGACGAGCCTCGCATCTGGAACCGCGCGCTGAGCGCGGACGAGATCAACCAGCTGTTCTGGCAGGGCCAGAACTGCCATTAGTCAGTCGGCCCGTCTCGATTCGCTGACCGGCTGGCGCACGACGCGCGTGCGCTGACCGGGTACAATCGGCGCGCGCATGAGCGCGGCATCTCGGCACCTCGGCCGGACGGCAGTCTGGGCATTGCTGGCGCTCACCGTCGCCACCCGTCTGGCGCTCGCGTTCGCCGATTACCGGTCGTTGATCGCCAACGACGTCTATTCGGACGACGCGTTCTACTACCTGCGCATCGCCGCCAACGTCGCGGGTGGCCGGGGCTTCACCTTCGACGGCGCCGCGCCGACCAACGGCTTCCATCCGCTGTATCTGCTGATGGTCGTCCCGATCATGGCCCTGTCGAAGGGCAACCTGGTGCTGCCGATTCACCTGACCGCCGTCCTGCTGACGGGCTGGGCGGCCGGAACCGGCGCGATCCTTCACGCGCTGCTGGCGAAGCTGGCGGGACGGACGATCGCGCTGTTCGGGCTGCTCCTCTGGGCGATCTGTCCCTACTTCGTTCTGATGAGCGTCAACGGCCTGGAGACGGGCCCGTCGATCTTCTTCGCCGTGGCGCTGCTGTATCTCTACCTGTCGTGGTTCCGTGCCGATCGACCGCCTTCGGCGCGGCAGTCGCTGGCGTTCGGCGTGGTGAGCGGTCTGGCGATCCTCGCCCGCGTCGACCTGGCCCTGCTGCTCGTCGCCATCGCCGTCGACTGGGCGGTGGCGCATCGGGCGCGCCTGCGACAGAGCGCCTCGTCCGCCGGTCTGGCGCTGGCCGCCGCCATCGTCGTCTGGCTGCCCTGGGGACTCGTCAGCCGTTCTTCGACCGGCACCTGGTTGCCGTTGAGCGGTCCTGCCAGCCGGCTGCTCGCGCTCAACTTCGGCTGGCACATCCTGCAACAGATCTGGGTGCTGTCGCCGCACGGCCTGCTGTTCGATCCCCGGCACGTCCCCGTGGATTTCTACCTGGACGTCGTGACGAAGCTCGGCTTCGTGTTCGTCTTCGAAAGTCCGCTGCTGGCGCCCCTGCGCGCCAACGTCGCGGGCGGCCCCTGGGCCAGCCTGGATTCCTACTTGCCGTACCAGCTGTTCCGGAGGAACCCGCCGGTCGGGACCGTCGTGGTGCTGATCATCATCGTGGCGCTCGCCGTCGTCGCCCGGCGGCTGTCGCGCGCAAGCTCGGCGCCCGCGAACGCCCCTCTGCGGACGAGCCTGCGCCGGATCGTCACCGTCAATCTGCTGCTGGTCGGCCTCGGATACAGCTTCTATTCGCCCGCTCACTGGTACTTCAACCGCTACCTCGTCAGCGCCATCCTGCTGACGACCGTCTGGCTGCTGGTCGACGTGGTCGCCGTCTGCGCCGGTCTCCGCCGCGGCCGGACCGCCCTGGCGGCCCTCGCCGTGGCGATCCTGGTCTGTCAGGTGACCGAGTGGCGGTTTGCCACGGCAATTCGATGGTCCAACGCGCCGCCCGGCGGCTTCCTGGCGACCTGGGAAACGCTCGGCCGGCGGGTCGATCGAACGGCGCGTCTCGGCGCGTTTCAGGCCGGCATCTACGGATACTTCAGCGGGCGCGACGTCATCAACCTGGACGGCAAGGTGAATCAGGACGCGTTCGCGGCGCTGCGTGACAAACGGCTGCACGAATACATCCGGCAGCAGGGCGTTCGCTACGTTCTGGACTACGACTGGGTGCTCGAGGCGCTGTGCGGCCGCTACGCGGAGGGGAGCGGCCTGTCGTTTCGTTCCATCGCCGACACGGGAGGCGTCACTCACCTCTACGAAGTCGTCAGGAACTGAGCCACCCCGGCCGTCGAGTCGCTTGCGGAGCCAGCGAGAGCGCCCCGATAATCGAGGGGATCTCGTGGCATCTCCGGAGCAGGAGCCGGGCGGTCCCGGACCCACCAGCTGGGCGGCACGCCTGCGGCAGCCGCGCGCCCGGACGGCGATCCGAATCGCCGCGCTGACGGTGATCGTGCTGGTGGCGGCCGTGCGGGTTGGGCGGACCTGGTCGGTGTTCTCCGCCACGGCCGACGAGCCCCAGCACATCGCCGCCGGCGTCGAATGGCTCGGGCGTACGGACGTCGTCCAGCACCAGCCGTGGCGCACGGTCAACCCGCCGCTGGCGCGCATCGCGGTCGGGATCGGGCCTTACCTGGCCGGCATGCAGTCGACGCCGTTTCTGCGCGAGGCGCTGTACACGGGTCCCGGATACGTTCGCAACCTGGTGCTGGCGCGGCGGGGTGTGCTGCCGTTTCTCGCCCTCGTCATCATCCTCACCTGGATCCTCGCGCGGCGGGCGTATGGTGAAGCGCCGGCCTGGATCGCCGCGGTCGCGATCTCCTGCGCGCCGGCGGTGCTCGGCCACGGCGGGCTGGCGACCACCGACGTGCCGTTCACGGCCACCTTTCTGCTGTCGCTGCTGACGCTGCTGCGCTGGATCGAACAGCCGACGCGCGGGCGGGCGATCGTCGCCGGTCTGGCGCTCGGGCTCGCGACCGCGACCAAATATTCGGCCATCGTGCTGGTCGTGCTGGCCGTGGTCGCGATGGCGGCGCGCCGCAGCCTGGGCCCGCGGCCGGGCGCCTTGCGGCGCATGCTCGCACTGGCGCCGCTCGCGGCGCTGGGCGCGTTCGTCGTGCTGTGGGGCGCCTACCGTTTCGCCGTCGCTGCCCCGGCCACGCTGTGGCAGCCGGAGTGGCTGCAGGACACCGTCGGCGCCTGTTTTCCGTCGGAGCGGGGCCGTCACGCGGCCAGCTGGCTGCTGGCGCATCGCCTGCCGGCGCCGAGCGCCTTCCTGGCCGCCGTCGGATTGTGCGCGCAGGAGGCGCCGGGCCGTTCGACCGCCTACCTGCTGGGACACCTGACGCAGAACGGATTCCCCGCGTTCTTCCCGATCGCGCTGGCGGTGAAGGTGCCGCTGCCGCTCGGCGCGCTGGCCGCCGTCGGCTTCTTCGCGGCCGTGTTCGGGAAGGGGCCGGCCGAAACGCGCTTTCGTACACTGGCGCCCTTAATCGCGATCATCGTGTACCTGGCGATGGTCATCCCGTCGCGCACCAACATCGGCGTCCGCCACGTGCTGCCGGTGTTCCCCTTGCTGGCCGCGCTGGCGGGGCACGGCGCGGTCACGCTCTGGCGGACGGTGCGCTGGCGGATCGGCGCGCGCGCCGCCGTGGTCGCGGCGATGATCTGGGTGCTCGCCATTCCGTTCGCCGCCGCCCCCGACTATTTCCCATGGTTCAACGCGCTCGCCGGGCGCCGCCCGGAACGAATCCTGATCGACAGCGATCTCGACTGGGGGCAGGACCTTCTCCGCCTCGAGCGTGAGCTGGCGGATCGCCGGATCGACCGCGTCTGGATCGCCTACTTCGGCGCCTCGGAGATCTGCAGGCATTCGCTGCCACACCTGACCTGGCTGCGTCCCGGCCAACCCGTGCACGGCTGGATCGCCATCAGCCAGACGTTCCGGCACGGCATCGAGGGCACGTACTACCGCGACGGCAATCCGTGCGATCGCAGTCAGTTCGTCGAGACGTTCAGGCCCGACACCGATCAATATGCCTGGCTCGACGCGTATCAGCCCGTGGCGCGCGTGGGCTCCTCAATCCTGCTTTACGACATTCCGTAGCCGGTCACTCGCGGGTTCTAAGCGGGGCGGCGCTCC
>DATFXS010000097.1:0-7778 GCA_035315605.1 Polyangia bacterium | reverse complement strand
GACGTTGTCCTCTTCCAGGTTCAGCACCAGCCCGACGACGCCGCCGTGACCGAAGTCGAGCAGCTCGCCCGCCATCGCGGCGTCCAGCCCGTAGACGCGGGCGATGCCGTCGCCGGCCTCCAGGACGGTCCCCGTCTCGGTGACGGCGACCTTCTTGTCGAAGCCCTCGATCTCCTTGCGGATGATTTGGCTGATCTCTTCGGCGCGGATTTGCATGGGGTTTCTTCCGTTCTGTTCGCTATCGCTAGTTGAGGAGCCTCGTGCGCAGGTCTTCGAGCTGGGTGCGGACGCTGCCGTCCAGCACCAGATCACCGACGCGCGCGACGACGCCTCCGATCAGGTCGCGGTCGACACGGGGCGTGATGATCACCTTCTTGCCGGTGCGCTGCTCGAGCGAGCGGCGCACGCGATCCAGCGTGGCGGGCGCCAGCTCCTCGGCGGACGTCACCTCGGCGCGGACGCGGCCGACGTGGGCGTCGGTCAGATCGCGGTAGGCGCGCGCGATCGCCGGCAAGAGCACGATGCGCCGCCGTTCCAGCAACAACAGTACGAAGCGCTGCACCTCGGGCGTCGGCGCGATCTTGGGCAGGATGTTCTGCAGGACTGCGCGCTTCTGCTCCGGCCGGAACACGGGGTTCTCCAGCGCCTGCCGCAGCTCGTCCGACTCGCGCCAAAGGCCGGCCAGCCCGTCCAGCTCTTCGCCCAGCTCCTCGAACTTGCCGGCGTCCAGGCCGATCCCGAACAGCGCGCGCGCGTAACGCCGCGCGACCGATCCCCCCATGACCGCCATCGCTAGATCTCGCTCCTGGGCGGGCCGGCCCCGGCGGGGCTCGCAGAGCCCGAATGCGGCGACTGCCTCACGCCGTTGGCGGCGCCGATGTCGCCGACGAAGCTGTCGATCAACCGCTGCTGATCGCTGGCGCCGAGCTGGCTGCGGACGATCTTCTCCGCCAGGGCGACCGCGGCGACGGCCACCTCGCGGCGCAGGTCTTCCTCGGCCTGCTTGATCTGCTGCTCGATGATGAACTCGGACTCCTCGCGGATCCGGCGGGCGCGTTCCTCGGCCGTCGCGATCAGGCGCGCCTTCTCGGCCTCCGCCTCCTGCTTGATGCCGGCCGTGATCGCGCTGATCTCCTGCTCGAGCGCGGTCAGGCGCTTCTCCTGCTGCTCGAAGCGCGCCTGGGCCGCGGCGCGCGCCTCGGCCGCCGCTGCCAGATCGCTCTGGATCTGCTGGCTGCGCGCCCGCAGCGCGCGGCTGACCGGGCCGCGGCCCGCAAAATAAAGGATCGCGAGCAACGCCGCGAAGTTGAACAGCTGGAAGCCGAGCTTCCAGGGGCTGATCGGCGGCGCCTCGTGCTCCTCCCCGTCGCCGTGCCCCGCGACAGTCTGCTCGTCCGCGTGGGCGGCCTCGGGCTCCGGCTCGGCCTGGGCCGCAAAGGGGATCGCCGGCAGCGCCAGCGCGCAGGCGACCGCCAGCAGGCGGAGCAGCCTCACGTCACCACCTCCCGGCCCAGGATCTTGCGCGCCGCCGCCGCCGCGACCTGCGATGAGTCGGCCTCCAGCTTCTTCCGCTCGGCGTCGATCGCCTGCCCGAGCCGCGTCCGCGCCTCGGCGACCTTGCGCTGAGCCGCCGCGTTCGCTTCGGCGAGCAGCGTCTGCTCGCGCGCCTGCGCCTCGGCCCGCGCCACCGCGCGCTCGCCCGCCCCGACCCGGCGCGCTTCGGCCAGCGCCGCGTCGGCCCGGTGCAGGCGCTGCTGGGCGTCGCCTTCGAGCTTCACCGCCTGCTCGCGGTAGCCCTCGACGCGCGCCACGCGCTCGGTGCGGACGCGCAGGTACGGCTTCCACAGGAAGCGGTTCAGGATCCACAGCAGCAGCAGGAAAATGCCGAGCTGGACGAAGATCGTCGCGTCGACGTCGATGAGCTGCGGCTCATGCGCCTCTGGAGCCGCCGTCAGTAGCATCGCCAACGCTGTTTTCATGCCCGAAAGCCCGCGGCTCGTTTACCGAATCGGGGGGGGTTCGTCAATGGGAGCAGCTACTATTTCAATATGTTGCTGGGCGCCCACGAATCGGTCGCCGGAGGCGCCTGGAACGCCATCGCCCGGGGCCGGTCGGACGGCTGCGAGGCGCTGCAGATCTTCGCCCGCCCGGCGCAGCAATGGCGCGCGTGGGCGCCGCCCCCGGACGAGATCTCCCTGTTCCGGAGCGAGCACGCCACCGTCGGGTGGCCGGTCATGTCGCACGCCTCGTACCTCATCAACCTGGCCGCCGGGGATCCGGTGATCCTGCGCAAGAGCCTGACCGCGCTGGAGGAAGAGATGGTGCGCGCCGAGGAGCTGGGGCTCGACTTCGTGGTCCTGCACCCGGGGGCGCACCTGGGCGCGGGACGCGACGACGGGATCGACGCCGCCGCCGAATCGCTGTCGGAGGTTCACGCCCGGACGCGCGGGTTCGGCGCGCGCCTGCTGCTGGAGATCACCGCGGGCCAGGGGAGCTGCCTCGGCTGCCGCTTCGACGAGATGGCGGCGATGCTGGAACGGGCGCGCGGCGGCGACACGATGGGCATCTGCTTCGACACCTGCCACGCGCACGCGTCGGGCTTCGACCTCTCGACCGAGGAGGGCTACGAGCGGACCTTCGACGCGTTCGCGCGCGAGATCGGCGTCGAGAAGCTTCTCGCCTTCCACCTGAACGATTCGAAGACGCCGGCTGGCAGCCGGGTCGACCGCCACGCCGAGATCGGCGACGGGTACCTGGGCCTGCTGCCGTTCTGGCGGCTGGTCAACGACGCCCGCTTCGCGCAGGTGCCGGGCGTGCTGGAGACGCCGCACGGCCCCGACAAGCAGCCGTCGTTCGCCCGCAACCTCGGACGCCTGCGCGCGCTGGTCGGCGCGCCGCGCCCGCCCGGCCCGCCCCGGTCTCAGGCGTTGCCCGAAAAGCGCGACCCACGCCAGGGCCGCCTGTTCGCGGACTAGAACGTCCTCTACTGGAGGCCGTGCTTCTTCAGCGCGGCCGGGAGGCGGGTCATCATCAGCGGCGCCATCTTCGCGCCGAGCTCGCCGGATATCGCCGGCATCGAGGCGGCGAGCTTCTTGCCGGTCGGCGTCTTGTAGAAGGCCGCCAGATCGTCGAGCTCCTTGCGCGAAAAGTGCTTCGTGTAGACGTCCGCTGACCAGGAGATCAGATCGTCGTAGGGCAGGCACTCCTGCACCGCCTCTTTGAGCGCCTTCTGCTTGCTGGCGGAGACCGACTTGCCCCCTGTCTGCAGCATCGTCGCCGACATCTGCGTGTACATCTGTTCCATCATGCCGTCGTACGCAGCCCGGGAGACGATCGTCTTCATCACCTCGTGCGACGCGGCCTTGTCGTCCTTCGCCGCGCCCTCGGCCAGCGCCCACGCCGCGAACGACGTGACCGACAGCAGCGACAGGCCGAACAGCACTCTCGTCGTGCTTTTTTGCATGCGCGGACCGTACGTCAGTTCGCCAGCGCGGTCCACCGCGGCGCGCCGCCGCTAGAACCAGTACGCGATGCCCATCCGGGCCTGAGGGCCGGCCAGCGTGCGCACGTCCTGCTTGTCGAACGGGCTGGCGTCGCATTCCACGACGCAGAAGCGACCGCCGCCGAGCCCACGATCGATGCCGACGGCGAACGAGAACGCGAATCCGCTCGCGAAGAGGTGCTCGTACCCGAGGGCATCGATGTTCAGCCAGACCGGGTTGCCGTCCGTGAACCGGGTGTCGGGACTGATCGTGTAGGCGATGCCGATGCCGGTCACGAAGTGATCACGAGCGCCGCCGAGCACGAGCTTGGGCATCAAGGAGACCTGTGTGCCCGAGAATCCCCTGCCGACGCCGGCCTCGATGCGGAACGTCTGGCCGAATGCCTGTGTGAACGTGATCCCGGCCGCCCCGACCGCGGACGCAAATCCGATGTCGACGCCGATCGCGTGCGGATGTGCGATGAGCGGCGACGGTTCCCTGACGGCGGCCACCGAGGCCACCTCTCCATCGGTGGCCGCCGGCACGGTCCCGCTGGCGATGGCGATCAGCACCGCCGAGAGAGTGACGATTTGCACCGGCCGCATGCGCCCGTACAACGCAAAGCGCGGGCCACGCCCCGGCCCGCATTGTGCGGCCGCCGGCATGACAGGAATTCAACGCCGGGTGCCGAAAATGACGCCCGCGACCGCGGCGATGATCATCGCCGCCGCGATGGCCGTGCGCGCGGTCATCGGCTCGCCGGCCAGCGCCGCGCCCAGCAGAACCGCGATCAGCGGGTTGACGAATGCGCCCGTCGACGCGCGCGTCGGGCCCGCGTGCACCAGCACATAGACGTATGAGCCGAAGCCCGCCAGGCTCCCGAACACGACCAGGTAGGCGAGCGCGGCCCAGGCGCCGGGCGTAATCGCGGCCGGATGAAACCGGGCGAGATCGCCGTGACCGAGCGCGGCCAGGCCGAGCAGCGGGGCCGCCACGACCATCTCCATCGCCGTCGCCAGCGCCGCTGACTTCGGCAGCGGCAGGCGATGCTGGATGAGCGATCCGGTCACCCAGCTGAGGCTCGCCACGAGCAACGATAGCCGCCCGAGCAGCAGCGCGTGGCCACCCGCGCCGCCGCCGTGATCGCCGCCGCCGATCAGAACGCCGACGCCCACCAGCCCGACGACGACGCCCAGCGCGACCAGCGGGCGCGGCGCGGGCGAGCGGCGAAAGATCCAGGGGAGCAGCACGGTCCAGAGCGGCCCGGCGGACAGGATCAGCGCGGTCTCGCCGGACGGCACCCACTGCTCGGCCCAGCAGACCGTGCCGTTGCCGCCACCGAGCATCAGCCCGCCGACGATCGTCGCGGCCAGCCAGGCGCGCCAGCCGGGCGCGGGGGCGCCGCGCAACCGCAGCACGGCGTAGAGACCGCCGCCCGCGATCGCGAAGCGGACCGCCGCCATCCACAAGGGCGGCCAGTGCTCGACCGCGATGCGGATGGCGAGATACGTCGATCCCCACACGACGTAGACGGTCGCAAATGCGACCAGCAACAGCGCCTTCGAATGGGTGGGTGCGGAATCGGGAGCGGCGGCGGCGGTCGTCAATCCTTGGTCTCGCTCCTCCACGCCGACGGCTGCGTCCGTGACAGGTCGAGCGCGCTCGCGGTCTCCGCCGCCTCGGTCGCCGCCTGGGCGGCCGCCGCCACCGCCGCCAGCATCGCGGTCTCGTCGTCCGCGGCGGCGGGCGCCAGCTCGGCCTTGTGGCGCTCGATGAACCCGGTGTCGTACTCGCCGGCGACGAACGCGGGGTGGCGCATCACCTGGCGGTGAAACGGCAGGTTCGTGCGGATACCGCCGACGTGATACTCGCCGAGCGCGCGCCGCATCCGCTCGATCGCCGCCGCGCGCGCGTCGGCCCAGACCGCCAGCTTCGAGATCATCGGATCGTAGTGGACGGAGATGACGCTGCCCGCGGTGACGCCGGAGTCGTCGCGCACGCCCGGACCCGACGGCACGCGCAGCGAGGTGATCGTCCCGGGCGAGGGCAGGAACTTCACCGGATCCTCGGCGTAGACGCGGCACTCGATGGCGGCGCCGCGGCGCGGGATCGCCTCCTGCGCGAGCGGCAGGCGCTCGCCCTGCGCGATCGCGATCTGCCAGCGCACCAGATCGACGCCGGTCACCAGCTCGGTGATCGGGTGTTCGACCTGAAGGCGGGTGTTCATCTCCAGGAAGTAGAAGCTGCGCGACGCCGCGTCGAACAGCATCTCGATCGTGCCGGCGCCGACGTAGCCGACCGAGCGCGCCGCCCGCACCGCCACCTCGCCCATCCGCGCGCGCAGCTCGTCGTCGATCGCCGGCGACGGCGACTCCTCGATCACCTTCTGGTTGCGCCGCTGGATCGAGCAGTCGCGCTCGTAGAGGTGAACGGCGCCGCCGTGCTCGTCGCCGAACACCTGGATCTCGATGTGGCGGGGCCGGACGATCGCCTTCTCGATGTAGATCGTGTCGTCGCCGAACGCGGCCTTGGCCTCGCGCTGCGCGCCCGCCAGGGCGGCCTCCACCTTGTCCTCACCGTCGACCAGGCGCATGCCGCGGCCGCCGCCGCCCGCCGCCGCCTTCAGCATGATCGGGTAGCCGATGCGCGCCGCCGCCGCCTTCGCCGCCGCCGCGGTCGCGAAGCCGCGCCCGCCCTCGCCGTTGTCGCCCGGGACGACCGGCACGCCCGCGCCCTGCATCAGCGCGCGCGCCGAGGTCTTGCCGCCCATCGCGCGGATCGCCGCGGGCGGCGGCCCGATGAACGTCGCGCCCGCCGCCGCCACCGCCTCGGCGAAGTCGGCGTTCTCGGACAAGAAGCCGTAGCCGGGGTGGACCGCGTCCGCGCCGGTCTTCTTGATCGCGTCGACGATCTTGTCGGCCCGCAGGTAGCTCTCGCGCGCGGGCGGCGGCCCGATCGCCACCGCCTCGTCGGCCAGGCGCACGTGCAGCGCGGCGGCGTCCGCGTCGGAGTGGACGGCCACGGTCCGCAGGTCCAGCTCGCGGCAGGCGCGGATCACGCGGCAGGCGATCTCGCCCCGGTTGGCGATCAGCACCTTGGTGATCCTGCGGGCGGGCATAGGCCGCAAAGACTTTGGCAGCTTCGCGAGCACGAGGCCACTTCTGTCGTATCTGGACGTGGACGTGGACGTGGACGTGGTCCTAGACGTAGTCGCTGACGCTGTCGTGTGCGTGTACGTCCAGGCACACGACAGCGACTACGTCAGCGTCTACGACTATGTCCAGGTCCAGGTCCACGACCACGTCCACGACCACGTCCACGACCACGTCCACGTTCACGTCCACGCTCTTATCCACGGTCAATATCCGGCCGGCTGGCTCGGGCTGCGCGGTTCGGCCGCCGCTTCGATGCCCGCGTCGGTGCGCACGAGCAGGTTGACTGTGCCGATGTGCGGGAACGTCTTGGTCTTGTGACCGATCTTGCCGAGACCGGCGACGGCGTCGGCGCCGATCTCGGGCTCGACCCCCAAGAGCTCGGGGAACCATTGGTCGTGCACGCGCGGCGCCGCGATGGCGGCCTGCGCGTCCAGATTCCAGTCGACGACGTTCAGGAACACCTGCGCGGTCGCGGTGATGATCGTCGGCCCGCCTGCCGCCCCGACGACGACGCGGACCCGGCCGCCGTCGTCCAGCGCGATCGTCGGCGTCATCGACGACAGCGGGCGCTTGCGCGGCGCGATCGCGTTCTGCTCGTTCCCGATCAACCCGAACGCGTTGGGAACTCCCGGCTGCAACGAGAAGTCGTCCATCTCGTCGTTCAGCACGATGCCGGTCTTGCCGGCCACCAGGTGGGCGCCGAAGCCGAGGTTGACGGTCGTCGTCAGCGCGACCGCGTTGCCATCGGCGTCGATGACGGACAGGTGGGTCGTCCCGGCGTCCTTGCGCGGCTCGGGCGGCGGTCCCAGCGTCCCGTACGCGTCGCGCGACAGCACGCTCCCCGGCTTGATCCGCCGGGCCAGCTCGGCGTGATAGGCCGGCGCGGTCAGGTGCGCGACGTCGACGGAGACGAAGTCCGTGTCGCCCAGAAAGCGGGCGCGGTCGGCGAAGGCGTGCTTGAACGCCTCCGCGAGCACGTGCAGCTGCGCGGCGCTGCCGCGCGTCTCGCGCGCCGCCGCCGGGCCCGAGGGGTAGCGCGCGGCGAGGATCCCGAGCGTCTCGATCAGCGCGATGCCGCCCGACGACGACGGCGGCATCGTCAGCACGCGCAGCCCGCGATAGCCGGTCTCGATCGGCGTCC
>DATFXS010000096.1:0-5173 GCA_035315605.1 Polyangia bacterium | reverse complement strand
GCGCTCGCAACGCGCGCGTCGAGCTTTCCATCCTGTACCACATCGCCGACTGAGCCCGCCGCTTGCCCGACCCCGACGCGCGGGTCAAAGCGAGGGGCGCTGGGCGCAGATCAGCACGAATGAGAGGCAGTGGTAACTGCTGTCGGAGCTGAGCGAGACGATCGTCTGCAGCACTTCCAGCTGCGGGTTCTCCGCCAACCAGTCGGAGACGCGATCGCCGAGGCGCTCGCGGTCCCTCTGCATCGTGGCGGAGAAGACCTTGAGCACCGAGATCGCGGCTTTCACCGCGCGCGTCGGCGGACTATGCTGATCTGACGGCACGCGGCGGCCTGGCAACCCTGCCGCACGATAGGAGAGGATCGCGAAGAGGGGAATGGATCCAAATGCGACAGTAAATTCGCCCTTCGCGCCAGGGGCGCGACCGCTGGCGGGCGGCCGGGCTCCGACGGTGTCGAGCGAGTACCTCCGAATGTTCGCCGCGGGCGTCGAGGCGCGCGGCCTCGACATCGCGCCGATCTTCGCGGCGAGCGGAATCGATGCTGCGATCCTCCGGCGAAGAGGCGCACGCGTCCGCGTCGGCGCCGCGGCGGAGGCGTGGAAACGCATCACGGGCCTCCTCGGCGATCCGCTGTTCGCGCTGAAGCTCGCTGACGGGCTCCCGATGGGCGCGATCACTTTGATCGACTACCTCGTGATGTCGAGCGCCGACGTCGGGAACGGCCTGCAAGGGATCACGCGCTTCGCGCCGCTCATGAACGACGCCGAGCAACTGACGCTCACCGTCCAGGGCGACGAGGCGCGCTTCCGCTTTCACAACGGCAACGGGCTTCCCTATCCGATCGAGATGATCGTCGGCGTCTTCGTGCGACGCACGCGCGACCTGTTCGGGCCCGGATGGTCGCTCCGGCGCGTCTGCTTCGCGCACGCGGCGCTCGGGCCGCGATCCACCTACGACCGGATCTGTCAGGCGCCGGTCCAATTCGAGATGCCGTACACCGAAGTGGTGTTCGCTCGCGAGCTGCTGGAGTTGCCGATGCCGGGCGCCGATGCGCGTGTGAATGCGATCCTGACCGGCGAGGCGGAGGGCGCTCTGGCGGCGCTCACGCCGGCAAACGGTGCTCCGTCGTTCGTCGGCGGTGTGAAGCGGATGCTGGAGGACGGCCTGCTGGAGCACGACCTGACGCTGACCCGGCTCGCCGACCAGCTGGGCGTCAGCACGCGGACTTTGCAGCGGCGGCTGCGCGCCGCCGGCGTCACCCACCGCGGCCTCGTGCGCGTCGTCAGGCAGGATCACGCCACGCAATCGCTCGCCACCCGGGTCAGCCAGGGGCAGATCGCGCGCAACCTGGGCTATTCGGGCGCGGGCGCCTTCCAGCGCGCCTTCAAGCGCTGGTCGGGAAAGACCCCCGGCCAGGTCCGGCGCAAGCCGGCGCGGCCCCGATCGCGCTGAGCGGCGCCGCGGTGAATCGTGATCCGCCAGCCTCGGATTCGGGAATTTCTGGAGCGGCGTGACACTAATGTTCGCATAATGCGCCGCTATTTGATGCGCGCGGCTGCGTCATCTGAGAGAATACGACCCGCTTCCGACGGCCAGCTGGAACGGCCCCCAATCGTTGCCTAGGAGTACCGATGCCAACGTCTAGACTGATTGTCTTGAGCGCCTGCCTCGGGGCGCTGTTCTCCTTCACGAATTGCGCCGCGCCGGGAGGTGGGACCGGAACGGGGGGCACCAGCGGCTCGTCGGGTCCCGGCTCCGCCGGAACGACGGGCACGGGTGGCGACGCGGCGGGCGTCGCCGGCACGGTCGGATCGGGCGGCAATTCGTCAGGCCAGTCAGGCACGACCGGCACGGGCGGCTCGGTGTCGTCGAAGGGCGGCACGACGGGTTCGGCCGGAAATGGATCGGGCGGCAGCAGCGGCACGACCGGAACCGGCGGCAACGTATCGTCCCGCGGCGGGACGACCGGCACGGGCGGCAGCGCGGCGGGCAGCACCGGCACGGGCGGCACGTCGAGCAGCCGGGGTGGCACGACGGGCACGGGCGGTACGACCGGAACCGGCGGCACCGGCGTCGCGATGGATCAGAACGGCGTTCCGATCGGGAAGGCCGGCGACATCGTCTCGGTGTCGGGATCGAAGACCGGCGGCTACATCAATCTCGGCGACATGCGCCTGATCAACAACCGCTGGGGATCCGACGCGCTTCATTGCACGGGGTCGATGGAGAGCGTGACGATCACGAGCAGCAAGCTGGTCGGCTGGGACTTCAACCGGCCGGCGTGCGGCGGCATGCGCGCCGATCCCGACTTCCCGGAGGTCGAGTTCGGTGTCGCGCCGTTCGGCACCGGCAGCTCGAACCTGACCACCCCGCCGTTCTCGTCGACGACGCTGCTGCCGATCCAGATCTCCAGCCTGAGCAGCGCGACCCTGCAGTTCAACAACTTCACGACGACGATCACCAGCAACGCGAACTCCAGCTACTGGGACCACAACTTCGAGTTCTGGATCAGCAAGCTGGATCCGCGGACCAACGCGGACGCGCAGGTCTACGCCGAGATCATCATCTTCCTCGGCTGGGAACCGAACCGGCAGAACGGCAACGCCAACCCCCCGGGCTGGAGCTGCAGCGTGCCCATGGCGGTCAGCGTCGGCAATTTCAGCCTCTGTCACCAGAGCGACTCGTGGGGCTCCGCCCCCAAATGGCGCTTCTTCAACTTCGTCGACAACAGCAACAGCAGCGGCTCGCTGCCCAGCTACGGCCAGACGGTGGACATCAAGGCGCTCCTGAACGGCATCACCGCCAAGTACACCGGCTTCACCTCGGACATGTGGCTGACGCGCATCGAGGTCGGGACCGAGGTCGACGACACCACGGTCGGCAACGTCCGGATGAGCAACCTGACCTTCACGATCAACGGCACCTCGAAGTCCTTCACGATCCAGTAGCGTCCGGGCGCGCGCTCGCTTCGGCGGCGCGCGCGCTCACTTGCGAAGGAACGACTGCCGGTACTGGCCCGGCGTTGCTCCCATCACCGCGCGGAACGCCCGCCCGAGGTGCGACTGGTCCGCGAACCCCAGGTCGGCGGCCGCCTCGGCGAGCGATTCGCCGTAGCGGAGCGCGTCGCGCACCCGCTCGACGCGCAGGTTGCGCTGGAAGGCGAAGGGCGTGACGCCGTAACGCTGGCGGAACAGCCGGATCAAATGGAACCGGCTGAGGTCGGCGACCTGCGCGAGATCGTCGAGGCGGACGTTCTCCGCGACCCGCTGCACCAGCAGATCCCGCACCTGCTCCATCCGGCTGTCGTTCCGGGCCAGGTTGCGGCGTGCGCCGGTCGGCGCCGCGTGCCGCGCGACCAGCTGTTCCAGCGCCGCGCAGAACGCCACCTCGCCCTCCAGGCCGCCCTCTTGTAGCGATCGGTGCGCCGCGTGGAGGCGCGCCACCGTCGACGGATCCATCAACCGCGGATCGCGGAAGGCCACCGTCCCGCCGCGGTGCCAGATCGAGGCCGCCGCTTCCTCCATCATCTTCTCGTCGATGTAGAAGGTCCGGAGGGCGGTCTCTTCATCTGCGACCGCGACGCTGCCGTGCGGCTCTCCCGACTGGATGATCACCGACGTGCACGTGTCGCCGGTGAAGCTCTGCCTCGCGATGTCGAACCGCCGCGGCCCGCCGGCGTACAGCGTCAGCTGAACCTGCGCGTGCGCGTGCATCGGCATCGGCGGTAGCGGCCCGCGGTACACGCAGGTCTCCAACCCCAGATGGTCGAAGCGGCGATAAATCGGTTTTCCGGGCGCGACCCTTGGCACGTTTCCTCTATTCCCGGGAATACAAGATGCGAGCACGGCCCGTGGCCGAATCGCAACGAAGTTCTATACGCCGCCGCATCCCTACGCTAACTGCAGCGGCGTTCCGCATCGATTACGCCCTCTTCGACAACGCTCCCCGTCAATCCTGGAGGCCCCGATGAAGAACTGGATCCGTTTCCTGGCGTGCGTGACTAATTGAGACTCGGTTTCGGCGCACTCGCTGTCGCCGGGCTGTTGCTCCCGGGTCTGCGCGCATATGCGCAGACGCCCGACTCCGGCGGCGAACCCGGCGAAGACGCCAGGCCGGATAAGCCGGACAAGCCGGCGAAGGCCGCAGGACCGGCGGCGCCCGCCGAGCCCGGCGAGACGACTTTCGCCGAGCCGCCGGTCGCGGAAGCGGGGCCCTACGTCCCGTTCGCGCCGTCCCCAGTCCCCCTGCGCGTCGAGAACTCGATCGCCACCATCCAGTTCGGGATTCTCGCGCAGCCGCAATTTGAGATGGCGGGCGGAACCGACTCCGACGGGATGACCAAGAACCTGTTCCTGCGCCGGGCCCGATTCATGGTCGGCGGGACGCTCCACAAATACTTCGAGTACTTCTTCCAGGTCGACTTCCCGAACCTGTTCAAGCTGGACCTTTCGGACACGATGGCGACCGACAAGAACGCCCCGGGCCTGAACATCCAGGACTTCTTCGTGACGGTCAAGGCCCTCGGGGAGCTGATCAAGATCGACGCCGGGTTCATGCTGCCGCCGCTCTCCCACAACAGCCTGGAGAGCGCGGCGAAGCTGTACGGCAACGATTACTTCGCGAACAGCTTTCGCCGCAACGTTTTCAATGTCACCGACCCGTTCGGAAGCGACGGGGAAAGCCCGGTTGGCCGAGACACGGGCGTCCAGGCGCGTGTCCTCGTGCTGAACGGCCACATCAACGTCCGCGCCGGCGCGTTCATGGGACATCGGGTCAGGCTGGTTCCGGTAGACGCCACGGGCCCGTCCTTGATCGGCGGACAGAACATGTTCCGCCTGGCGGGGCGGCTGCAGATCAACCTGCTCGACGCCGAGCCCGGATTCTTCTACCAGGGGACTTATCTCGGCACGAAGAAGATCGTTTCATTCGGCGGCTTCTACGATTTCCAGCAGAACACATCAACGCGCGAGGAATCGGGCAAGTACCAGAGTTGGGGCGGTGACCTCCTCGTCGATCTGCCCCTCGGCCCTGGCATCCTCACCGCGCAGGCCAACGTCGTGCAGTGGGACGGCGGGACCTTCCTGCCACTGCCCAAGGATAGGGCGTACATGGGGGAGCTGGGCTACCTCATCGGACCGGCCAAGCTCAGCCCGATCGTGCGCGTCGAAAGCCTCG
>DATFXS010000095.1:0-2207 GCA_035315605.1 Polyangia bacterium | reverse complement strand
CGACGCCGATCGCGACCAGCACGCCGCCCAAGCCGGTGACGCCGCCGCCGCCCATCGCGCCGCTGACGCCGACCAAGCCGGTCGCCGCCCAGCCCAAGAAGGTCGAGCTGCGACTGGTGTCGATGCCGACGGGCGCCAAGGTGCTCGACAGCGCCGACGGCGAGCTGCTGGGCGTGACGCCCCTCGTGCTGTCGCGCCCGCGGGGCGGTTCGCTGACACTGCGCTTTGAGAAGGACGGGTACACGGCCAGCACGCGCACGATGCCGCTCGACGCCGACCGCGCTTTCGAGATGACGCTGGAGCAGAAGCAGAAGAAGCACGAACACAAGCCGCACGAGGCGTCGTCGGAGCCGGCGAAGTTGTAGGCCGGTATGCAGCGGCCTGGCGCGCGTGTTTCGCTGATTCTGGCCCTGGTTTTCCCCGCCATCGTCTGCGCGGCGGTGGCGCTCGCGTACTACGGCTACAGCTACGCGAAGGCGTCGTCGGTCCGCAGCAAGACGTCGCTGATGGAGAACAACCAGCAACTGGCCGAGGTCGTCACCGACAAGGTCCAGGATCGCATCGACCACGTGGACGCCGAGCTGTTCGAGGAGGTCGAATGGAACGACCCCCTGGTGGATCCACCGGCGTCGTTCGACATGCCGTCGGGGGTCGAATCCGTCGTCGTGCTGGACGAGGCGTTGCACATCCGATCGATCGTTCCGGCGCCGGACGCCGCGCGCCGCCGGCGTGAGCTGGACCGCTGGGGCAGCTACGTCAAGGGGCTGGACTGGAAGTCGCTGCAGCCGTGGACGCCCAGCCACCCCGGAGGGTTTCGGCATCTCCATCAGCTGTTCGAGGGTCGGTCGGTGCTGATCGCCTACGCCGCGAAGAAGACGGAAGACGGGCACAACTATTACGTCGCCGCCAAGCTGGACGTCGGTCTGATCGCGAAGGACTGGATCCCGGACGCGCTGGACGACATTCCGGTCGGGCACCGCCGCGTCGCCATCCTGGACGAGGTCGCGCGTCCCATCTTCGGCGTGCCGCAGCCGGCGACGCAGTTCCAGTACGAGACGTCGTTCGGCCGGACGCTTTACGCGTGGCGCATCCAGATCACGCCCAGCGACGTCGCCGAGCTGCTGAAGCAGGCGGACACCGAACGATTGCTGGGGCGGCTGCTGGTGCCGGTGTCGCTGGTCATCTTCGCGGTCGGGCTGTCGGTGTTGTGGCTGTCGGTGCGGGCCGAGCGGCGCGGCGCCCAGCTGCGCAGCGACTTCATCGCCAACGTGTCGCACGAGCTGAAGACGCCGCTGTCGCTGATCCGGATGTTCGGGGAGCTCTTGGCGACCGGCAAGTACAAGGGCGAGGCGATGGGGCGCGAGTACGCCGGCATCATCACGCGCGAGGCGGAGCGTCTGTCGCACCTGATCGACAACGTGCTCGACTTCGCGCGGCTGGAACGCGGCAAGGCCAGCTACCACTTCGCGGAGGGCCACCTGGAGGAGGTGGTCGAACGCGCCCTCGACGTGTTCCGTCACCGGCTGGAGAAAGAGAAGCTGCGGTTGCGCACGGAGATCGAGAGCAACCTGCCCGCCGTGCGCATGGACGAGGGCGCGATGACGCTGGTGCTGCTGAACCTGGTCGACAACGCGGTCAAGTACGCGGGCGAGGGCGGCGAGGTGTCGGTCCGGCTGCGGCGCGTGCCGGGCGCGGTCGCGCTGTCGATCGCCGATCGCGGTGCCGGGATCGCGTATGACGAGCAGCGGCGGATCTTCGAGCGCTTTTATCGAGCCGACAACGCGCGCGCGCGCAACGTGCGCGGCAGCGGCATCGGTTTGGCGCTGGTCAAGCACATCGCCGAGGCGCACGGCGGGCGGGTCGAGGTCGAGAGCGCGCCGGGCCGGGGCGCGACGTTCACGGTCTACGTGCCGGTGGCGCCGATCGTGGCGCCGGCGCCGGAAGAGCGGGTGGCCTCGTGACCGCGGCAGGCGCGACGGGGCGGCGCCGGATCCTGATCATCGAGGACGAGCCCGATCTGGTGCGCGGCCTGCGCGCCGCGCTGGAGTTCGAGGGGTTCGAGGTGCTGTCGGCGGGGCAGGGGCGGGACGGCGTGCGCCTGCTGCGCGAGCGCGGGCCGGACCTCGTGCTCCTGGACCTGATGCTGCCCGACGCCAACGGCTTCGCAGTGTGCGAGGAGATCCGGTCGACGCACCCGCTGGTGCCGG
>DATFXS010000094.1:0-2682 GCA_035315605.1 Polyangia bacterium | reverse complement strand
TGACGCCGCCGCCCGCCGCCGGCCCGACGCCGCTGGCCGTGGTCGCCAACAGCGAGCTGCGCGATCGCTTCGTGATCCGACGCGCCGCCCTCCACGCCATCCGCGAGAGCACGCGCCGCATCGCCCTGGCCAATCCGTACTTCGTCCCCGACCGGGGCGTGCTGCGCGCGTTGCAGGGGGCCGCCGCCCGCGGCGTCGACGTGCGCCTGCTGCTGCCGGCGGAGAGCGATTCGACCGTGCTGGATCTGGCGGCGCGCGCCGTGCTGGGGCCGCTGCTGTCGGCGGGCGTGCGGATCTGGCAGAGCCGCGCCGTCGTTCACACCAAGATGCTGTCGGTCGACGACCTGTTCGTGTCGATCGGCAGCTACAACTTCGATCACCGGTCGCTGGCCTACAACCTGGAGATGGTCGTCAACGTGATCGACGAACGCACCGCGCGGGACGCCGCCGCCATGCTGACGACGGACATGGCGGCCGGCGAGGAGCTGACGCGCGAGACGTTCGGCCGCCGCCCGCTGCTGGTGCGGCTGCTCGAGCGGCTGGCCTATGCTTTTCGGAAGTGGCTGTAGCGCCGGGGCGCCCGCTCACCCGCGCCCGCGGTATTGCCCCACCAGCTCGGCGATCCTGGCGATCAGCTGATCGGCCGCGTCGGGGATGACCACCGCCGACGACAGATCGCCGTAGTGCGCCTCCAGGCAGTGCAAGAGGTGTCGCTTGATCAGCGGCTCGTCGGGCCCGTAGGGGATGGTGCTGGTGTGGTAGACGGCCTCCAGCGCCTTCTCCTTGTCCTGCGCCCATTCAGTCAGGCGCGCGAGCGGCCATTCGCCCCGGCGGATCGCCTTCAACTGCTCGCGATCGCGCTCGAGATCGATGTCGCCGTGCACGAGGATCTGCTCGACCTCCAGCAGCAACCGGACGACGTGATAGCCGAACTTCACGTCGTAGCCGTGCTCCGCGACCAGCGCCGCGCGCTTGCCGTCCGCCTGCGGCACCTTGATCTGCAGCTTGTGCAGCTGGCTGTAGGCGTAGCCCTTGAACTTGTGCCACGACCCCTTGTGCAGGAAGTCGCGCCGGTGCTCGCGGACGTACTCGCCGATCGCCGTCGACGACAGCACGCACCGCCGCGGCGTGAACAGCGAATCGATGATGTTCGGGTTGTTCTCCATGGCCAGCTGGAAGAACTTCACGATGCCGAGCACCTGGAAGTCCCAGCTCTTCCCGAACGCCGCCACGTGATGCTCCTGCCAGCTCTCGAAGCGTTTGACCTGCGCGCCGAAACCGAAGATCTCGCCGGCCAGGTGCGGGAAGACGACGTGCTTGGGCGGAATGCAGATGCCGTAGACGTCGACGTCAGACGAGTCCGACGCGACGCCGTACGCCTCGCTGCCCATGATCGTCTCGTACATCAGGTTGTCGGCCAGCCAGTCGGGCGGGCTCAGCTTGGCGCCGCTCGACAGGACCTTTCGCAGCGTCATGACGCCGCCTCCGGCAGGCGAAACCACTCGCGGGCCCGCGTCTGGACGGCCTTGTCGACGTCGCCCCAGGTGAGGCCGGACGCCGCCAGCTCGGCGCCCGACTCCTTGCGAACGTCGGCCGCCACCCACTCGAGGAACGGACGGGTCCACCTCGGATCGCGCGCGCCGCCGCACGCCTCGGTGAGGCCCTGACGTAGCCGCGCCTCGGTCAGCATCAACGCGACGAAGTCCTGCACCGACGCGACCACCGACGGATCGACCTGCACGGCGGTCCTCGTGCCGGCGGTCCGGTGCTTCTCGCCCTTGGCCTTGAACATCAGCTGCTCGAACCGCTCGGTCGGCGGCGCGGCGCCGTCGACGCTGACCGGGTAGAAGACCAGCCCCTCGCCCAGGCCCGAGATGCCGAGCGCGCTCTTGGCCCACGGATCCTCGCGCTCGACGACCGCGACGCGCGCGTTCAATTTTGCCGCGATCTCTTCCAGGCGCGCGCGATCGCCGAACGCGATCGTGATCGGCGATCCCTCCCAGGGCAGCACGTGCAGCTCCGCCGGCGCGTTCGCGGCCGGCAACAGCGCGCGGATCTGTTCGGGCTGGTGGACGATCGTCCCGTCGTCACGCCGCACGGCGAAGACGACGAACAGCTTCGTCTTCGCCTGCGAGATCGCCATCCCCTTTTCGACGCCGGGGCCGCACCATTCGCCGAACACGACCATTCCGGACGCGCGGCCCGCGAAGTAGTCGCGGTTCGCGAAGACCCAGGCCGCAAATCCTTTGTAGTCGGCCTGTGCCGACAGCAGGGCCGTGCGGCTCTGGGCGAAGACGCCACCGTCGTTGATCTGGACGGCGCAGTTGGTCCCGTGCAGCTTGACCTTGGCGCGGTATTCGACCACCGGGAACGGCTGGCCGAGCCCGTTCAGGTGGCCCAGCGTCGCGACCAGGTTGTGAAGCAGCTCGATGCTGCCCCAGGGGACGTGCTTGGTGGATGCGGACATGACGTACCTCCGTGCTGCACCCCGCAAAAACTGCGGAGCGTCCACCAGCGCGTTCGCGCAACACCATGATGCGCGAAGCACCTCCGGACCGCAACTCAATTTCCCGTGACGGGGCGACGGGGCGCGCGGGTCCTCGCGATGTGCGACCATCGCGGCGTGCGCGCCCGCGCCGTCAGCATCGTCATCGCCCTGCTCGCGGCGGCGGGCTTCGTCGC
>DATFXS010000093.1:0-25066 GCA_035315605.1 Polyangia bacterium | reverse complement strand
CGACGCTGGGCCGCGCATCTGCGTCAACAACTGCTTCTGCACCTGCGGCTGATCGGCGCGCCACGCGCCGATCCGTCGTCGTCAGGGATGTGCGTCGGAGCTGGGCAGGACGCGGTCCATCATGATCTGCATCTGCGTGCCGGCCCGGTGCCAGGCGGCCCGCGTCGTTCCGCGCGTCGCCGGCGACAACCAGGCGAGCGCCGCCCCGGCCGCCAGCGTCAGCAGCGCGAAGCGCCGCCGCGGTCCCAGCCGCCAGCGCATCCGCCGGACCAGCCGCAGCGTCTCCCGTCCCGCGGGCGGCGGCAACGGCGCGATCTCTTCGGGGTCGACCTGCGCCGGCTGCCACTCGGGGACAGGCGGCGCCTGCGGTTGCAAGGGCGGCGCGGCGACGACCGCCGGCGCCGGGGTGTGACGCACCGGCGGCGGATCGCTGACGGCCTCGGACATCAAGGTCGTCGGCAGCGCGCCGGCAATTGCGGCGCGCAGCGCACCCGCGAAGGCGAGCACGTTCGGATATCGATCCGCTGACGCCTTGGCGAGACCGCGCATGATCACGGCGTCGATCTCGGCCCCGAGCGCGGGGACGATCTGCGACGGCGCCACCGGCTCGGTGTGCACGACTTCGTAGAGCACGGCGATCGGGTTCTCGCCGCGAAACGGCTCCCTCCCGGTCAGCAGCGTGTACGCGATCGCGGCCAGCGAGAACTGATCGCTGCGGTGATCGATCTGCTCGCGCAGGCCGCACGCCTGCTCGGGCGCCATGAACTGCGGCGTGCCGGCGACGCGCTCGCCTTCGGTCAGGCGCGGCCGCCAGCTGGCCTGCGAGATGCCGAAGTCCAGCACCTTGACGAAGTCAGCGACGCCCGCGCCGCCGATGAGCATGATGTTCTCGGGCTTCAGATCCCGATGCACGATCCCGCGCTCGTGGGCGGCGTGCAGCGCGCTGGCGGTCTGTTCGATGATGTCGGCCGCGGCGGTCGGCTCCAGCGCGCCCGCCATGATCCGCTGGGACAGCAGCTTGCCCTCCAGCAGCTCCATCACCAGGAACGGAACGCCGTTGTCCGTGATGTTGAAGTCGACGACCTGCACGATGTGCGGGTGCCGCAGCGACGACGTGATCTCCGCTTCCTGGCGGAAGCGCGTCAGCGCGTCGTTGTCGCGCGCGAGGCTCCGGTGCAGGAGCTTGATCGCGAAGCGACCGGGCAGGCGCGTGTGCGCCGCCAGATAGATCTCGCCGCAACCGCCTTCGGCGAGCGGCCGCAGGATCCGGTAAGTCCCTTGCAAGACGATCCCGATCGAGAGACCGCTCGCGGCAGGGCCGACGAGGTCCCAGGGGAGGTCTGAGTTAGGCTCTTCGTTCATGTCGGACTGCATTGCGATGCAGCCGCCGTGCCGGGCCGATGTTTTCGTCCGCGCTGACGAGGGAACGCGCGCTTGCGACGCGCGCTCCCGAGACGATCTCGTGCCATGGCAGGCGCCGTGGTACCGCTTCGGTAACTCACGCTTCCTGGAACCGGCAGCGCAGTGGCCCACCGTCGGACGCGGACGTCCGGAAACCGCGCACTTACGGGATCGGCAGCATTGGCGCTATCGTCACCGCATGCGGAAGACGGCGCCGGCGACGAAGCTGAAGAAGCAGTTCAGGGCGAAGCTGCGGAAGGGGCAACATGCGGGCGCGTGGACGTGCGTGATCATGCCCGGCTCGGCGGCGTTCTTCGGCACGCGCGGCCTCGTGAAGGTGCGCGGTACGATCGACGGGCACCCGTTCCGCAGCTCGTTCATGGCCCTCGGGGACGGCACGCACATGCTGCCGGTGAAGGCCGAGACGCGCGCCGTGATCGGCAAGCAGGCCGGCGACACCGTCACGGTCAAGCTGACCGAACGCCTCGCGCGCTAGCTCTTTCTGATCCCCTCGCCCCGCGAAGCGGGGAGAGGGTTAGGGTGAGGGGCGCCAGCTACGCGCCCGGCGCACCCACGAAACCGGTATGCCGATCTCGGCCGGGCCGGACGACCCGCCCCCGCGACCAGGCGTCGGGTAGATCGGATCGGCGACGGCGCTTCTCGGAAGGCGTTCTTCGAGCTGGCTGGCTGCCCACTTCGCCAGGACCAGAGCATCGGGGTGCAGGAAGGGACGCTTGGCGACGAACAGCGTCCAGCGATCGTTGATGCGCGCGCTGATCCGGCAACCGCCGGGGATGCGATCGTCGTAGTGATCCTGGTGAGACAACCACCAGGTGGACATGGCGAGGTGGTACGTCTGCGTGTCCGCGTCGTAGAGCTCGACGAGCGCCTCGAGCGCGCCCTTCAGCGCGTCGGCGATCTCTTTTGCGTCGTCGGACGGGACGAACTTGTCGACCATGGCGCGGAATCCTACGTCCGCGCGCCAGCGCTGTCTTTCACGATCGCGCGGCCGTCGCCACAAGGCGGCGCCTCGCGTTATCCTGGCAATCGATGCCCGACATCGAGAAGCGGCCGTCGCTCGCGAAACGCATCGCGTCGGCATCGTGGCGCGACCTGCTGGTCGTCGGGTTGCCGACGGCCCTCGTCATCGGGGCCGCCGTCGGCGTCGCCATCAAGGCCGCCAGCTTCGCGCCGCCGAAGACGATCCGCTTCATCAGCGGCCCGGACGGCAGCAGCTTCCGCAACCAGGCCGAGAAGTATCAGAAGATCCTGGCCCGCGACGGCGTGAAGCTGGAGATCCTCCCGTCGCGCGGCGCGATCGACAACCTCGACAAGCTGGCCAACCGCGCCGCGAAGGTCGACGTCGGGTTCGTGCAGGGTGGGCTCGCCGAGGGGCGCGACCTGCCGCACCTCGTTTCGCTCGGCAGCGTCTACCCACAGCCGCTCATGATCTATTGCCGCAGCAACGAGCCGGTCGAATTGCTGTCGGAGCTGAAAGGCAAGCGCCTGGCCATCGGTCCGGAGGGGAGCGGGACGCGCGTGCTGGCGCTGAAGCTGCTGAAGGCCAACGAGATGGACGGGCCACCGACGGTGCTGCACGAGCTGGCCGGCGACGAGGCCGCCAAGGAGCTGCTGGCCGGCAAGATCGACGCCGCGTTCCTGATGGGCGACTCGGCGACGCAGACGGCGATGCGGAGCCTGCGCGAGCAGCCTCACATCCAGTTGATGAGCTTCCGTCAGGCGGAGGGCTACCTGCGCAAGTTCCGGTTCCTTTCGAAGCTGACGCTGCCCGAAGGCGCGATGGACCTCGGCAAGAACTATCCGCCGCGCGCGATGACGCTGATCGGGCCGACCGTGGAGCTGGTCGCGCGCGACGATTTACATCCCGCGCTGTCGGACCTGCTGATCCGCGCCGCGCGCGAGGTTCACGGATCGCCCGGGATGTTCCGCAACGCGGGTGAGTATCCGGCCCCGCTGGCGCGCGACTTCCCGATCAGCGCCGACGCCGAGCGCTACTACAAGTCGGGTGAGCAGTTCCTCTACAAGCGGCTGCCGTTCTGGCTGGCGAGCCTGGTCGATCGGCTGCTGGTGCTGCTGCTGCCGCTGCTGGTCGTGATCGTGCCCGCGACGCGCCTGGCGCCGGCCGTCTACCGCTGGCGGGTGCGTTCGCGCATCTACCGCTGGTACGGGGCGCTGATGGCGATCGAGCGCGAGATGCGCGGCGACCACACGCCCGAGGAGAAGGAGGCGATCCGCACGCGCCTGGACGCCATCGCCAACGCGGTCAGCGACTTGAAGACGCCGCCGTCGTTCGCCGACCAGCTCTACGTCCTGCGCGACCACGTCGCCGCCGTCCGCCGCCGCCTCGACGTCGCGGCGGCAAGCTGAGGGGGCGGGCGATGTCGCGCGTGGTTCACGTCATCCCAGGCGAGACAGCTGCAGGAAGCTTCAGGCTGTCCGGAATAGCGGCCGATGTGAAGGATGTGCTGACGCTCCAGGATGCGCTTTCTTGCGGACCATTGTTGCCAATCACGGATGTTCCGTCGTGGGCAGGTCAGCGGCGATCGTACTGGCGAGAGCTCCTGAGCGTTGAAGACCACGATCTCGGTCGAGAAGATTTGTACTCGAATTCATCTGAAATCCTGGCAGGCGACGAGATCGTTCTGTGGCTCGGCGTCGACCTTGCCGAGCAGATCGCGCAGGCCTGGCTGCCGGCGTTTCTGGGAGCGCTCGACGTTCGCGATCGCGTCCTGAAGATCGTTCAGTTTGTGCGCGGTCAGAGGATGGAGATCGTCGGCCTCGGAATGCTCAACCCCCAGCAGATCGCCGCGCATCCTCCGCCTGTCACAGTGACGGGCCGGCATCTCGCTGAGCTGGATCTCGTCTGGCGGGCGTTGACGTCCTCGGAACCGACGGCGCTGGTTGACTACCTGCGGGCGTCGTCCGAATTCCCATTCCTCGGGCGAGCTCTCAACGAAGGACTCATGCGCTATCCCGACGCAGACTCAGGATTGAACGAATGGGAAGTCCGGATCCTGCGAGCCGTGAGCCGGGGCGGACCGAAGGCCGCGCGCGTGATCGGTGATGCGTTGATCGACGGTTACGAATCGCTGCGGGCAGGGACAGGTGGGCGCGATCAGGTGGGCGACTTCTGGCTGTTCGCGCGCATGCTTCGGCTTGGCGATCCGAAGCTGTCGGAGCCGGCGCTCGAGATCACCGGCTCGCGCGTGGAATATCGGGACACCGAGGTCCGCCTGACGCCGTTCGGTCAGCGCATCCTCGACGGGAAGGCGAACTTCGTCGACGCGAACGGCATCGACGATTGGGTGTTCGGCGTGCACCTGCAATCCGAAGCCGGCCGCGTCTGGTTCCATCGTGACGGCAACTTGATTCGGCGATAGTCGTGGAGAAGCCGAGGCCGTACTCGCTGCGCGCGCTGGTCTTCGGGCGGGGCCGCCGGGACACCGTCATCTGGATCGTGGGGCTGGCGATGGCGGTGTTCGCGATCTGGCGCGCGGCGAAGACGGGCACCGGCTGGGCGGGCGCGATCGGCGTCGCCGTCATGGTCTTGATCTACACGTTCGGGCCGTGGATGAAGCCGTTGCAGGAGCGCAACGAGGCCGCGCGTCGCAAGCGGGTGCACGGAACCGTGACGGTCGACGACTGGGGCGTCACGCGCGTGTGCGACGACCTGCGTGAGGCGGTGGCGTGGAAGGATCTCGCCTGGGTCGCCATCCGGACGACCGCCGAGGGGCCGTGGCACGAGGACTTTTTCTATCTACTCGGTGACGCCAACGGCAAAGGGGTCGTCGTGGCCAACTGCCTCGCGACGGAGCTGAACCTGCTGGCGACCCTGCAAGAACGCTTGCCCGAGCTCGACAACATGCAAGTCGCGCTCGCGTCGGGCTCGACGACCGACGCCATGTTCACGATCTGGAAGCGCCCCGATTCGCCCGCTTCGCCGCCGCCCGCGGCGATGAACTGAGCGGGTGTAGGATCGCGGGCAAGTCGTGGATGCAAACAATTTGCTGAAGGCAGCATTACCGGGCGCGATCGTGGGCGTCATGGTCTACGTCTTCAGTACGATCGCTGGTCCGCGCATCGGGCCGGGCTGGCAGGACATCCTGCAGGGCGGGGCATTCTTCGTCGGGCTGATCTGGATTGCGATCAGCGTCTCGCGAGCGGCCCGGCGCGCCAAGACGAAGCGCGACTGAGGCGCTATTGCCCGCAGCTGCAGCACCGCGAAAGGCGCCGCGACCGGCCACTTCATATGCGACGAGTATTGATCGTGTCCGGTTCAGGTTGACCTGGACATGCGTTCAGTGTCAGGCTCGTTGGGATGTCGTCTCGGCCTGCGCTCGATCCGGCTCTGCTCTCGCACCTCGTCACCGCGCAACGTCTGGAGGAGAGGCGGGGCCGGCGCGGCAGCGGTATCCCGGCGCTCGACCGTCTGCTGGGGGGCGGCTGGCCGCGGGCGGCGCTGTGCGAGCTGACCGGCCGGCGCTCGTCGGGACGGACCGCGATTCTGTACGCGGCGCTGGCGCGCGCGCTGGCGGCGGGCGAGGCGGCGGCGCTGGTCGACGTCGGCGGCGGGCTGGATCCGCGCTACGCGCTCGCTGCCGGGGTCGCGCTTTCGCGCCTGCTCTGGGTTCGCTGCGCCGCCGACCTGGCGGCGAAGGCGGCCGACCTGGTGCTGGGCGCGGGCGGCTTCGATCTGATCGCGCTCGATCTCGGTGACGAACGGCCGCGCCTGCCGGCGGCCGGTTGGATCCGGTTCAAGCATGGGGCCGAGAAGCAGGGGACGACGCTGCTGGTCGCCGCGCCGGCGCGCGCCGCGGGATCGTGCGCGGCGGCGGTCGTCGAGCTTTCGCCGGGGGCGCCGCGGTTCGTCGCGGACGGCGCGCCGCTGTTCGCGGGCGTGCAAGCACGGGCGGTGCGGGGGCGGGGCGCGCACGAGCACGCCGGGCCGGAGTCGGAGGAGGCGCGATGCGCATCGCTTGCGTTTTCGTGCCGCAGCTAGCGCTGCAGGCGGTGCTGCGCCGGACGCCCGATGCGCGCGGCGTGCCGGTGGCGGTGCTGGAGGCCCCCCCTCTCCCTAACCCTCCCCCCGCAGGCGGGGGGAGGGGATCAGAGAGCAACGGGGGGAGGGGATCAGAAAGTGGGGGGAGGGGATCGGACAAGGCGCGCGGCAGACGTGTGGCGCGCGTCGTCGAATTTTCGCCCGAGGCGCGGCGGGAAGGCGTGCGCGCCGGCATGACGGGCGCACAGGCCGCGGCGGTCTGCGCCGGGCTGCGCCTGCTGACCGTCACCGCCGCCGATCGCGAGGCGGCGGCCGCGGCGCTGGCCGATGTCGGTTATGCGTTCGCGCCGCGCATCGAGCGCGCGGGCGAGCGCATCTTCTTCGAGACCGAAGATCTGGCGCGCCTCTACCCCGCGGGCGAGACGGCGATCGCGCAGGCGGTGCAGGCGGCGGCGGCGCGCGTCGGGCTCGGCGTGCGCGTGGCCATCGCGGCCTCGAAGGGGGTGGCGCGGCTGGCGACGCGGGCGCGCGAGATCGCGCTGGTGCCGACGGCGGCCGGGCCGGCGCGGGCGGCGCTCGCGTCGATCCCCGTCGAGACCCTGGCCGAGGACGACGCGGCGCTGGCGGCGGCGTTCCGGCGCTGGGGGCTGCGCACGGCGGGCGACGTGGCGGCGCTGCCGATCGACGCGGTCGGTTTGCGCCTGGGCCCGACCGGCGCGCGCGCCGGCCGGCTGGCGCGCGGCGAGGACGACGAGCCGTTCGTGCCGCGGTTGCCCGACGACGCGCTGGAGGAGGCGATCGAGCTCGACTATCCCGTCGCCGAGCTGGAGCCGTTTTCGTTCGTGCTGCGCGGCCTCGTCGATCGGGCGCTGGGGCGGCTGCGCGAGCGCAGCCTGGCGTGCGCCGGGGTGACGCTGCGGCTGGCGCTCGACCCGCGGGGCGTCGACGTGCGCACGGTGCCGATCGCGGCGCCGACCGGCGACGCGGCGACGCTGCTGCAACTCGCGCGTCTGGATCTGGCGCGGCGGCCGCCCGCGGCGCCGATCGTCGGCGTGCGACTGCTGGCGCTGCCGGCGCGCGTGCGGGCCACGCAGCTCGACATGCTCCGCCCAGCCGGGCCGGCGCCCGATCGGCTGGCCGCGACCATCGCGCGGCTGGCGGCGCTGGTCGGCCCCGACAACGTCGGCGCGCCGGCGATCGAGGAGACGTGGCGGGAGGAGGCGGTGGGGGTCGTGCCCCTCACCCTCACCCTCTCCCCGCTGCGCGGGGAGAGGGGATCAGAGCAGGCGCGGTTGACGATTCGCAGGCGGCGGCCGCCCGAGGAGATCGAGATGCTGATCGATCGGGAGGGGCTGGCGGCGTTTCGGGGGCGCGAGACGACGGCGCGCGTGCTGGTCGCCGCCGGGCCGTATCGCCTGTCGGGCGAGTGGTGGAAGGAGGAGCACGGGTTCAGCCGCACGTACTGGGACGTGCACGCGTCGGACGGCGCCGTCTACCGCGTTCACCAGGACGGGCGCGACGGGCGCTGGTACCTCGATGGGTATTACGACTAGACCCGATTACGTCGAGCTGCGCTGCCGATCGGCGTTCAGCTTTCTCGACGGCGCGTCGCTGCCCGAGGATCTGGTGGCAGCGGCGGCGACCGGCGGCCACGACACGCTGGCGCTCGCCGATCGGGACGGCGTCTACGGTGCGCCGCGCTTCTTCGCGGCGGCGCGCAAGGCCGGCCTGCGCCCCATCGTCGGCGCGGAGATCACGCTCGCGGCTGGTGCGGCGCCCGTGCTGTTGCTGGTCGAGGATCGGCGCGGTTACCAGAACCTCTGCCAGCTGATCACCGCCGCCAAGACCGGGAAGCAAAAGTCGGATCCGGTCGACGCGGCTGTCGATCTGCTGGCCGCGCACGCGGGCGGGTTGACCGTGCTCGCCGGCGCCGCCCCGCGCGCCGATCTGCCCGCGCTGATCGACATCTTCGGGCGTGAGCGCGTCTGGTTGGAGGTGCAGCGTCACTTCGACGCGGCCGAGGCCCACCGCAACCGCGACGTGCGGGCGCAGGCGGAGGCGCTGGGCGTCGGCGTGGTGGCGACCAACGACGTCCGCTACGCCACGCCGCTGCAGCGGAGCGTGCACGACGTGTTGACGTGCGCGCGCGAGAAAGCGACCGTCGACGAGATCGGACGGCGGCTGGCGCCGAACGCCGAGCGCTGGCTGAAGCCCTCGCGCGAGATGCAGCTTTTGTTTCGCGACATGCCGGCCGCCGTGCGCGCGACGCGCGCCATCGCCGAGCGCTGCGCGTTCACGCTCGCCGATCTCGGCTACGTCTTCCCCGACTACGACGTGCCGCCGGGCGAGACGCAGCAGAGCTTTCTCGAGAAGCTCGCCTGGGCGGGCGTCGACGATCGCTACGACGCGGACGACGAGATCCGGCCCAAGGTGCGTCGCCAGCTGGCGCGCGAGCTGGGCATCATCGATCGCCTCGGCCTGGCCGGGTACTTCCTGATCGTCTGGGACATCGTCCAGTTCGCGAAGTCGCGCGGGATCATGGTGCAGGGGCGCGGGTCGGCCGCGAACTCCGCCGCCTGCTTCGTCCTCGGGATCACCGCCGTCGATCCGGTCCGGATGGATCTGCTGTTCGAACGTTTCCTGTCCGAAGAGCGCGTCGCCGCCGCCGACAACGCGGCCGATCGGATGCCCGACATCGATCTGGATCTGCCCTCGGGCGATCAGCGCGAGCTGGTGATCCAGCACGTCTACGAAAAATACGGCGCCCGCGGCGCGGCCATGACCGCGAACGTGATCACCTACCGGCCGCGCATGGCGGTGCGCGACGCGGGGCGGGCACTCGGGCTCGCCGAGGAGCAGCTGAACCGCATCGCGCGCCATCTGCCGACCTGGTTGATGGCGGGCGACGAGCCGCTGGAGACGCACCTGGCGGCGGCCGGCTTCCCGCCCACCGGGCACCGGAACCGCCTGATCGCCGAGGTCGCGCGCGCTCTTCTGAACCTGCCGCGGCACCTCGGCCAGCACTCGGGCGGCATGGTGATCGCGGCCGGCCGCCTGGACGCGGTCGTGCCGCTGGAGCCGGCCAGCATGCCGGGGCGGGTGGTCGTGCAGTGGGACAAGGACGACTGCGCCGATCTCGGCATCGTGAAGGTCGACCTGCTCGGGCTCGGGATGATGGCGGTGCTGGAGGAGGCGGTGCCGATGATCCGGCGCCACGAGGGGGTGACGATCGACTACGCGAAGCTGCCCGCCGACGATCCGAAGGTTTACGGCATGCTGCGCGCGGCCGACACGGTCGGCGTGTTCCAGGTCGAATCGCGGGCGCAGATGGCGACGCTGCCGCGCATGAAGCCGACGCACTTCTACGACCTGGTCGTCGAGGTGGCGATTATCCGGCCCGGCCCGATCGTCGGCAAGATGGTCAACCCTTACCTCGAACGCCGCAACGGCCGCGAGACGGTGCGCTACCCGCACCCGTCGCTGGAGCCGATCCTGAAGCGGACGCTGGGCGTGCCGCTGTTCCAGGAACAGCTGATCAAGATGGCGATGACGGCGGCGGGCTTTTCGGGCGGTCAGGCCGACGAGCTGCGGCGCGCGATGGGGTTCAAGCGATCGCAGGAACGCATGAACACGATCGAGGGCGCGCTGCGCGCGGGCATGGCGCGAAACGGAATCCACGGCGGCGCCCAGGACGAGATCATCCAGGGGATCAAGTCGTTCGCGCTTTACGGTTTCCCCGAATCGCACGCGGCGTCGTTCGCGCTGCTCGCGTACGCGTCGGCGTACCTCAAGGCATACCACCACGCCGCGTTCACGGCGGCGCTGCTGAACGCCTGGCCGATGGGCTTCTATCACCCGGCCACGCTGGTCACCGACGCCGTCCGCCACAATGTCGAGCCGCGGCCGATCGATGTCGCGCGGTCGGGGTGGCGTTGCGACGTCGAGGACGGCGGGCGGGCGCTGCGGCTCGGGCTGCGCTACGTGTCGGGCCTGCGCGAGGAGACCGGCAAGCGGATCGAGGCGGCGCGGGCGGCGGCGCCGTGGACGTCGCTGGCCGACTTCGCGGCGCGCGCGCAGCCGAACGAGCGCGAGCTGGCGACGCTGGCCGAGGTGGGCGCGCTGGCGGCGCTGGGCGGCACGCGCCGGCAGGCGCTCTGGCAGGTCGACGCCATCGGCAAGTCGGGGCCGCTGTTCGCACATGCGCCTGCCAACGACGTCGCCGCCGCGCCGCTGCCCGAGATGACCGCCGAGGAGGAGATGGCGGCCGACTTCCACGCCGGCAGCATCACGACCGGGCCGCACCCGATCACGTTCGCGCGCGCGGCGCTCGATCGGCGCGGCGTCACGCGCGCCGCCGACCTCGGCCGCGTCGCCAACGGCCGGCGCGCGGCGATGGCGGGCGTCGTCATCGTTCGCCAGCGCCCCGGCACAGCCAAGGGCTTCGTGTTCATCACGCTCGAGGACGAGACCGGATTCGCCAACGCCATCGTGACGCCACAGCGCTTCGCGAAGCACAAGCACGTGATTGTTGCGTCGCATTCACTGGTTATCGAAGGCGTCGTCCAGAACCTGGATGGCGTCGTGTCGATCAAGGCCGATCGGTTCATGGAACTGGGGGGCGACGCTGGCACCGTCGACATCTCGCACGACTTTCATTGAAGCGCCGGGGTGATCCCTGAATTGAAAACGTCAGCCGACGGATTACATGTGACGGTCACATCGCGCGTGTTAGAGAAAAAAAGCGCGCGCGATCGGCAGTCTGAAAACAAAAAGGGGTCCGATGGCGAAGACGAACGGTGCGGGCAAAGGGACCGTCGCAAAATTGGCCAAGGCCCCCAGCGGCATCCAGGGGTTGGATGAGATCACGGGTGGCGGGCTTCCTAAAGGACGGCCCAGCCTCGTCTGCGGCGGGCCGGGCTGCGGCAAGACGCTGCTGGCGATGGAGTTTCTGGTGCGCGGTGCGACCGAGCACGGCGAGCCCGGCGTCTTCATCGCGTTCGAGGAGACCTCCGATGAGCTCACTGCCAACGTCCGCTCGCTCGGGTTCGACCTCGACAAGCTGGCCGAGCAGAAGAAGCTGCTCATCGATCACGTCATCCTCGAGCGCAACGAGATCGTCGAGAACGGCGAATACGACCTGAACGGGCTCTTCATCCGGCTCGGCTACGCGATCGACTCGATCGGCGCCAAGCGCGTCGTCCTCGACACCATCGAGACGCTGTTCGGCGGCTTCGCCAACCAGGCCATCCTGCGCGCCGAGCTGCGGCGCCTGTTTCGCTGGCTGAAAGACAAGGGCGTCACCGCGATCATCACGGCCGAGCGCGGTGAAGGGACGCTGACCCGCCAGGGCATGGAAGAGTACGTGTCCGACTGCGTGATCCTGCTTGATCACCGGGTGACCGATCAGGTGTCGACGCGCCGGCTGCGCGTGGTGAAGTATCGCGGCACGGCGCACGGCAGCAACGAGTACCCGTTCCTGATCGACGCGGAGGGTTTCTCCGTCCTGCCCATCACGTCAGCCGGGCTCGACCACGTCGCGTCCGACGAGCGGGTCTCGACCGGCGTCGCGCGCCTGGACGCGATGCTGGGCGGAGCGGGACTTTACCGGGGCAGCAGCGTTCTCGTCAGCGGCACCGCGGGGACCGGCAAGAGCAGCCTCGCCGCGCAGCTCGCCAAGGAATCCTGCGCGCGCGGCGAGCGTTGCCTCTACTTCGCCTTCGAGGAGTCCGAGAGCCAGATCGTCCGCAACATGGGATCGATCGGGATCGATCTGCGTCCCTGGATCAAGAAGGGCATCTTGCGTTTCGTCGCCGCGCGTCCGAGCGGGGGCGGGCTGGAGACGCACCTGGCGCTGATGCACAGGCGGATCAAGGAGTTTCAGCCGCGCATGGTGGTCGTCGATCCGATCAGTAACCTGGTCGACGCGGGAGTCATGCGGGACGCGACGTCGATGTTGATGCGCCTGATCGATTTCCTGAAGACCGAACAGATGACCGCCGTGCTGACATCGCTGACAAAGGGCGGCGATCAGCGGGAGGAGACCGAGGTCGGCATCTCGTCGCTGATCGACAGCTGGCTGATGCTCCGAGCCATCGAGATCGGCGGCGAGCGCAACCGGGGTCTCTACGTCCTCAAGTCGCGCGGCATGGCGCACTCGAACCAGATCCGCGAATTCCTGCTGACGTCGCGGGGGATCGATCTGCTGGACGTCTACGTGGGCGAGCAGGGCGTGCTGACGGGATCGATGCGGATCTCGCAGGAGGCGCGCGAACGGGTCGCCGAGGAGGACCGGGTCCGTGACGCTGATTCGAAGCGACGCGCGTCGGATCGCCGGCGACGGGCGCTGGAGGCGCAGATCGCGGTCCTGCGCGCGGAGCTGGAAGGTGAAGAGGACGGCGGGCGGCGGGCGGTGGCCGGCGAGCGCGATCGGCTGACCCGGCGGAGGGAGGATCGAGACGACATGGCGCGCAGCCGGAAGGCCGACGCCGGCAAAGAAGCCACGAATGGGCGCGGTGGCGTCCGGACAGGAGCACGAACTTGAAAGCCACGGTCAAGAAGCGACCCGGAAAGTCGAACGGGCACAACGACGTCTGGAACCTGCGCCTCTACGTGGCGGGCCAGTCGGCCAAGTGCCTGGCGGCCGTCCGGAACCTGAATGCCTTCTGCGAGGCCCACCTGGCGGGGCGTTACCGGATCGAGGTGATCGATCTGCTCGAGAACCCGAAGCTGGCCCGCGCCGACCAGATCCTCGCCATCCCGACGCTGGTACGCAAAGTGCCCGAGCCGCTGCGCAAGATCGTCGGGGATCTCTCGAACACCGAACGGATGCTGGTCGGATTCGACCTGCGTCCGGCCAGCCCGTAATGCGACGACCCGAGCGGAAGGCGTGACCATGCCCGATCGCGACCGAGCCGAAGCCGACGAGATCATCCGCGCCATCCGCCAAGGCGAGGTCGACGCGTTCGTCGTCACGGAAGCCGCGGAGGAGAAGATCTACAGCCTGCGCGGCGCCGATCTCCTCTATCGCACGATGATCGAGGAGATGAAGGAAGGCGCGGTCGCGCTGGACGCCTCCGGTCTAATCGTCTACTGCAACCGCCACTTCGCCCAGCTCGCGAAGGGCGAACGCGCGGCCATCATCGGTACGAAGATCTTTCGCTTCGTGCCCGGCCAGGTCGACGACTTCTTCGGTGTCCTGCGCGAGTCGAACGAGCACACCTCCAACGGCGCGCGCCACCGTGAGCTGGAGCTGCACGCGACCGACGGAACGATCGTTACGGTGCTGGCGGCGATGAACCGAATCCGGCTGGACGATGACAATCACCTGTACTGCCTGGTCGTCACCGACCTGACCGAGCAGAAATTGCGCGACCAGTTGCTGACCGAGGGGCGGCGCAAGGACGAATTCCTGGCCATGCTCGCCCACGAGCTGCGCAACCCGATCGCGCCGATCCGGTACGCGGCCGCCCGGCTGACCGTGGGCACGCCGACGCCGGACCGCCTTCAATGGGCGCGCGAGCTGATCGATCGGCAGGTCGACCAGCTCACGCGTCTCGTCGATGACCTGCTCGACGTCTCGCGCATCACCCGTGGCAAGGCCAGCCTGAATCTCGCGCCGGTCGAGATCCAGACGGTTCTGAATCAGGCCGTCGAGGCCGTCCTCCCCATGATCGAATCACGCAAGCAGGACCTGAAGATCACGCAGCCGGCCACGCGGCTCTGGGTGCGGGGCGACATGACACGGCTGGCGCAGGTGATCTCGAACCTGCTTCACAACGCCGCCAAGTTCACGGCCGAACGCGGCCAGATCTCCCTGCTGGCGGAGGAAGAGGCGCCCGCGCCGAACCAGGAGCGCCGCTGGCTCCGCATCATGGTCACGGACAACGGCGTCGGCATCCCGTCGGATCTCCTGCCCGGCATGTTCGGCCTGTTCGCCCAGGCCGAAACCGCGCAAGGCCGTTCCCAGGGCGGGCTCGGGATCGGTCTGACGCTGGTACGCAGCTTCGTCGAGATGCACGGCGGCACGGTCGTGGGCGCCAGCGAGGGATCCGGGCGCGGGAGCACGTTCACGGTTCGCCTGCCGCTGATGGAGGGAGCGCCCGAGCGCGTGGAGCCGGCACGCGCGGAGGCGCCCCCGCCGGTGGCCAGCGCGGCGGACACGCCTCGCAAGATCCTGGTCGTCGACGACAATCACGACGTCGCGGAGGCGCTGGCGGCCTGGCTGCTCGATCTCGGTCACGAGGTCGTCGTGGCGGAGACCGGCGAGGCGGCTGTCCGCGAGGCCGCGGTGCTTCGCCCGGATGTCATGTTCGTCGACATCGGCTTGCCGGACATGTCGGGTCACGAGGTGGCCAGACGGCTGCGGCGCATGCCCGAGCTCGCGGGCGTGGTGCTGGTGGCGGTCTCGGGATTCGGAAAACAGGCGGACCGCCGTGAATCCGAGCAGGCGGGCTTCGATCACCACTGGATCAAGCCGCTGGGCTCGGAGGCGCTGGACGAGCTGCTGGCCTCGCTGGGCGAGCGCCGCGTCGCCGACCAGCCCTGACCGGCCGTCGCCGCGACATATCCGGTTTCGCCGGCTGGCCCGGGCGGCTAACATCTGCTGGCTTCACCGTGCCAGCGCCCAAGACGCCCGAAACCACCGTTCCGTCGGACGAGACCCGGGACGTCGAGGCGCGCGAGCGCCTGGCGATCCGCTGGCTCTACCCGGGGCTGGACGGCCAGCTGACGGCGCTTCCGCCGGGCGGGCTGGTGCTGGGCCGCGGCGACGACTGCGACGTCGTGATGAGCAGCGCCGAGACGTCGCGCCGCCACGCCGAGATCCGGCGGGAAGGGCCGCTCTGGATCGTGCGCGATCTCGGCAGCCGCAACGGGACCTTCGTCAATGGGCAGCGCGTGTCGGTCGGGCCGCTGTCGCCCCGCGATCTGCTCCGTTTCGGCGACTGGATCGGCGTCCTGGCGGCGATGACCGAAGGCGGGCCCGGCCCCGTCTACGAGACCTTCGCCCCCGGATTGTACGGCGGGCCGGCGCTCCGCCCGACGCTTGAGCTGGCGCGTCGCGCGGCCGCCAGCCTGCTGCCCGTCATCGTCGAGGGCGAGACCGGCACGGGCAAGGAAGGTTTGTGCCGCGCGATCGCGACTTGGAGCGGCCGAACCGGTCCGTTCCTGGCAGTGAACTGCGCGGCCATCCCGGAGTCGCTCGCCGAGGCGGAGCTGTTCGGCTACCGCAAGGGCGCGTTCACGGGCGCCGAGCGCGCCAGCCCCGGTTACTTCCGCGCCGCCGACGGCGGGACGCTGATGCTCGACGAGATCGTCGACCTGGCGCCGCCGGTGCAGACGAAGCTGCTGCGGGCGCTGGAGCAGCGCGAGGTGGTGCCGCTCGGCGAATCGACGCCGGTCCCGATCGACGTTCGCGTCGTGGTCGCCGCCCAGGAGCCGCTGGCCCAGGCGGTCAAGGAGAAGCGGTTCCGCGCCGATCTGTACGCGCGCCTCAACGGCGTGACGCTGCGCCTGCCGCCGCTGCGCGAGCGCACCGAGGAGATCCCGTTCCTGTTTCTGCGCCTGCTGCAGGATCAGACGGGCGGGCGGCCGCCCGAGGTCGAGGCGCGCGCGATCGAACGGCTCTGCCTCTACGACTGGCCGTTCAACCTGCGCGAGCTGGATCTGCTGGTCAAGCGCCTGCAGGTGATGCGTCCCGACGGACAGGTGCGGCGGTCGGACCTGCCCGAGACGATGATGTTCCCGGAGGCCGAGCCGTCCGCGCACGGGACGGAGGCGCGCGCGGCCGCCCGACCGCCGCGCCCGCGGAGCCCCGAAGATCGACAGGCGCGCGACGAGCAGGATCTGGCGGCCTTGAAAGAGGCGCTGCGCGCGGCGCACGGCAACGTCGTTCGCGCCGCAGAGGCCGCCGGGATGACGCGGCAGCGGGCCTACCGTCTGATGGGCCAGCGCACCGACATCAAGCTGGGCGAGCTGCGTGCGGGCGCGGCCGCCAGGCCGGTCAAGGACGAGGACTGAGCGCGGTGCCACCGCCCGATCCCTCGCACGTCACCTGCGCGCTCTGCCGGCGCGGCCACGATCCCGACGCGCCGTGTTCGGTCGTGGCCGGCGAAGGCGCCGGCCGTGAGGGTGAGACGGTCGGCGAGCGCTACGAGCTGCAGCGCCTCCTGGGCGCGGGCGGGATGGGGGCCGTCTACGAGGCGCGCCACAAGCTGATCGGCCGGCGCTGCGCGGTGAAGCTGTTGCATCCGCAGTACGCGCGGCAGGCGGCGATGCTGACGCGCTTCCAGCGGGAGGCGCGGGCGGCGGCGTCGCTGGAGAACGAGCACATCGCGGCGGTCACAGACTTCGGATTCGCGGACGACGGCGTTCCGTTCCTGGTGATGGAGCGCCTCGAGGGCCAGGACCTGGCGGCGCTGGTGGCGCGCGAGGGTCCGCTGCCGGTCGCGCGCGCCGTGTCGCTGCTGGCGCAGGCCTGCCGCGGGCTGGCGGCGGCGCACGCCAGCGACATCGTCCACCGCGATCTCAAGCCGGCGAATCTGTTTCTGACCCAACGGAGCGACGGCGGCGACCTGGTGAAGGTGCTCGACTTCGGGATCGCGAAGCTGCTGGACGCGGACGAGACGGGCGCGGCGATCACCGGGACGGGCAAGCTGCTCGGGACCGCGTGCTACATGCCGCCCGAGCAGGCGAAGGGCGAATCGGACATCGATCACCGCGCCGACATCTATGCGCTGGGAGCGATCCTGTACGAGCTGCTCGCCGGGACAAAGGCCCACCCGGGGACGAACTACAACGCCGTGCTGTTTCACATCCTGACCCAGACGATCGTGCCGCTGCGCGCGCTGCGGGCCGATCTGCCGGCCGGGCTCGACGCCGTCGTCGAGCGGGCGATGGCTTTCGATCGCGGCGACCGGTTCGCGAACGTGACCGAGCTGCACGACGCGGTCGTACGATTCGCGGGCACGCAGGTCGCGCCCGTGCCGGCACGCGCGAGCGTGACGGCGAAGGCGCCCATCTCGCCCGCGCTGGCGGCGACCGTCGCGACGCCGGCGACCGCGCCCGGGCAGGCGCCGCGGGTGGCCGCGCCTCCCGTCAAGCCGCCGCGCCGATGGGCGGCCGGCCTCGCCGTCGCGCTGGCGGTGGCGGCGATTGCCGCGGTGGCTGTCGTCGTGGCGCGGCCGCAACCAGCGCGCCTCACGCCAGCGCCGCTCGCGCCGCCGCCCGCGCCTCCCACGGCGACCGGGCCGACGCCGGCTGCAAAAGCGCCCGCCGTGGTCGCGCCTTCACCCGAGCCCGCGGTCGTCGCGCCGGCGGCTCCGCCGTCGAGGCCGGCGCCGCATCACCGCCGGCCACACGCACAGAAGAAGCCGCCGGGCGGCGACGGCGAATTCGATACGCGGAATCCCTATGAGTGAGCGGGTGGGAATCGTCGCGCTGGTGCTGGCGCTCGGCCTGGCGGCCGCGCCGGCGATCGCCGCGCCGTCGGAAGCGGACAAGGCAGAAGCGCGCCGCCACTTCGAGGCCGGCGTCGCCAAGGCCAAGGTCCAGCACTACGACGAGGCGATCAAGGAGTTCATGCGCGCGTACGAGCTGTCGCCGAGCCCGACGCCCCTCTACAACATCGCGGTGGCGCGGGCGGAGAACGGGCAACACGTCCAGGCGATCGAGATGTTCCAGCGCTACCTGGCCGAGGGCGGCGACATGGTGCCGGCCGACCGGCGCGCGAAAGTCCAGACGAGGATGGCGGAGCTCGAAGCGAAGCTCGGCACGATCAAAGTGCGCGTCTCGCCAGAGACGGCGGAGCTGCTCCTCGACGGCAGGGCGATCGATGTCGCGGCGGCCGCCCAGGGCATCCGCGTCGAGCCCGGTCCCCACATCGTGATTGCGACAGGTGAGGGCCTGGTCACTCGCAAGGAGGTCCCGGAGGTCGGGCAGGGCGCCGTCGTCGAGGTGGCGCTGGCGCTGGTTGCGGTACCGCCGCCGCCGCCCGAGAAGGCCCCCGCGCCATCGCCGCCCGCGGCGCCGCCGCCGGCATTCGTGGCCCGTGCCGCGGTCGTGCCGCCGCCGCCCGCCGTCCAGCAGAATGTGGCGCCGCCACCGCGCGACCGGACCAGCCGCGTCATCGCGCGTCCCCTCGCGTACGCGCTGGCGTCAACCGGCGCGGCGGCGCTCTCCGCCGGCGGGATCCTCTACCTGCTCGCGAAGTCGGACCGGCAGAAAGCGATCGACGCCGGCTGCAACGCAACCAGCTGCATGGGGCAGGGCGCGACGTACTGGAAGGACGCGCAGGACGCAGTGACCTATTCGCGCATCGCGGCGATCACGGGCGGTGTCCTCGTGGCCGCCGGCGTCACGCTGGTGATCATCGCGCCGACCGCGCGCGACGCGCCGATCGGCGTCGCCATCGGCGGCCGCTTCTGAGACGCCCTGTCCGGACAGGCGCTGGGGCTGTCCGGACAGCGACGCGGGGCCGCTGCCGGCGCGTCCGGCCCGATCTTTTCGTGCCTCCGCCGTGGCATGGCGGTTGCTGAAAGCCGGGCGCGACAAGCGCAACTCGCAGACGTCGCAACGTCAATCGGAGGTCAGTTCGATGCCGCTCATCCGCACGCTCATCCCCATCGCCTTCACCTTCACCTCGTCCGTTGCCTGCACGACGATCCAGGTCGCGGGCGCGTTCAGGAATCCCAACTTCAAGGACGACAAGGCCCCGGCGCCGACCGTGACGACCGAGGTGATCCCCTGCCTGTCGAGCGCCGCTCCGTCCGGGGCGGGCTCGCTGGCGACGAGCCGCCTCAAGGGGATGATGTATTCGCACGTCCACAAGACGCCGGTCGCGTTGCCCGCGCCCGCGTGGACGATCGTCTGCGGGCAGCTCGCGACGTCGAAGAAGTTCTACAAGGACCTCGTGTTCGGAACCGACTGGAAGACCGACGAGGAGCTGCACAACCTCGTCAAGGAGATCGCCGAGGCCAACAAGGCCAAGTCGGTCCTGATCCCGGTCGTGCGCTCGCGGACGAACTGCACCGAGGACCAGGCGCACGTTCGCGACTCGACGGGCGCCACCGTCGCGACGATCGACTACGGCACCCAGACCTGCAAGGAGGCGCCGTACGCCGACCTGGGCGTGTTCCTGATCGATCCCGAGGGCGGGATCCTCTACAAGTCGACGACGCAGATCATCATGCCGATCTCGGTGCGGGACGAGACGGACGTCGCGAAGCTGCTCAAGGACGTCCCGGCGACGTTCGTGGACGCCGCCGTCGCGGAGAGCCCGGCCACGGCGTTCGCGGCGCCGCCGGCCGCCATGTCGCCCGCCGCGCCGACCGGCCCGGTCGCTGCCGTCTACGCGCCGCCCGCCGCGAAGGCGAACCCCGAGCAGCAGAAGCAGGCGGACAAGCAGATCGACACCATGATCTCCGAGCTGGCCGGGGTCCCCGACGACTGCAAGCGGTACGCGCGCCTGGTCTGCAAGCGCTACCAGGGGCCGCCGGACAATCGCGTCCAGGTCTGCAAGGCTCAGGTCGACTCCGTCCGCCAGATTGCCCGCAGCCCCCAGGGGAAGGCGGCCTGCACGAACATGTTGAATCAATACAGCGGGGCCGGCTTAGAGTAGATGCCTATTCGATGTTGCCCCGTCCCTCGCTCACCCTGCTGGCCTTCGTTTCGCTGTCGTGCTCGCTGACTCTCCCGCCAGCGCCCCAGATGGGGGGCAACGGCGGCGGTAGCGCGGGGAGCGGCGCGCCCGGGACGGGCGGCGCGAACGGTGGAAACGGGGCGGGGCGGGGCGGCGCGGGCGCGGCGGGCACGTCGGGAGCGGCGGGGACAGGCGGCGCGGTCAGCAAGGGCGGAGCGGGCGGCGCGGGCGGGACGGGTGGCGCTACCGGCGTGGGCGGGACGGGCGGCGCGGGCGGGTCAGCGGGCGCCGGCGGTGCGACGGGCAGCGGCGGTGCCGGCAACCAGATGTGGCAGGCGTCCACGATGATCGACAGCGGCAAGACGCCGCGCGTGGCGATGGGCGGATCGACCGCCGCGCTGGTCTGGTTGACGCTCGGCGCCTCCTGGGAGGTGTACGGACGGGTTTACAAGGACGGCGGCACATGGAGTGACGCCACCCGCCTGCAGGAACAGTTCGGCGGCATGTGGACGGACGCCTCGACCCCCGTTCTCGCGATGAACGCGCACGGCGTCGCCATCGTGACGTGGAAGCAGGGCGGCAACTTCGAGCAAGACGCGGCGTTCAACGACCGGCTGGCTGTCCCTCCCTCGCAAGGCGACGGATGGTCGACGCCCATCACCTCCTCCGGCGGTGGGTACGTCGATCCGATGGTGTCGCTCGGCATGAACGATGCGAGCGATCGGGGCGCCTGGGTCTACGGCATCAACGGCTACATCCAGGAGCGCGATTTCGTCAGCGTCAGCACGTCAGGCCCCGGCGGCTCCATCAGTTTCCCGGGCAACCTGGTCGCCTGTCCGTCGGTCTCCTCGAACCTGCGCGGCGACAGCATGGCGGCCTGGATCGAAAAGCCGTCGTCGGGGTCGTGGTTGGTGACGGCGCGCCTTTTGACGAACGCGGTGCCGACGCCGGACCCGATGACGATCGGCACCGGCGATCCGGAGATGCTCGGCTGCCCGCTCGTCGCCATCGATGATCTCGGCCGCGCGATCGCGGTCTGGACGGTCACGTCGGGCGGGACGTCGCGGATCACCTACCGCACCTACGATTCGACCGCGCAGTGGGCCGCCAACCCGACGACGGTCGACATGGGCGCCCAAGGCGCGTTCAACCCCAATCTCGCGCTGTCGCCGACGGGCGAGGGCGCGATCGTCTGGGAGCTGGCGCTCGGCGCCGACGCCGGCGCCGCGCGCGACATCTGCGCGCTGCACTTTCAGCTGGGGCGCGGCGTGGTCGCCGACGCGAACGGACCGCAGACCACGGGCTCGACGCCGCCGGCCGCCGCGCCGCGCATCGTGGTCGCTGGCCCCGGCACGGTCGTCGACGTCTGGACGCAGGCGGGCCGGATCTGGTCGAACACCTTCACGACGGCGGGCGGCGGCTGGGGCGCGGCGAGCCCGATCGACACCGTCCGCACCAATTACACGTCACAGAATCCCGACCTCGCGACCGACGGCAAAGGGCGCGCGCTCGCCGCCTGGGAATCGACGACGGGCGGCATTCCGGACGTCGTCGTCGCGCGCTTCGAGTAGCGTCCGACAGTCCTGGTCCGGCGCGAGCACGGAGATCACCGCGCTCCGCCGGCAGACGTCCAGCGCCGACGTCACGTCCGCCAGCGTGACGCCCGCCAGGTCGTGCGGGTAGTCGTCCAGCACCGCGGGCTGCCAGCCCATGTTCCACGCGTAAAACAGCGAGCGCGCCATCTCTTCACCCGTCACGTTCATCATCCCGCTGCGCCGCGCCTTGTCCCAGCGTATCTCTTCGAAGGTCTCCGGCTCGATCGGCGACGGGCGGCCTGCGTCCAGCCAGGCGTGCAGCAGGTCGAGGGCGCGCGGCAGCGCCTGGGCGTCGATGTCGACGCGGCCGGTGAACCAGGCCGTCCCGCCGCGAAGGCTGTCGGAATCGACGTCGGCGGAGTAGGTGACGCCGAGATCCCAGCGCAGGCGCTGGAACAGGCGCTGCTCCAGCAGATCGCTCAGGACGGAATTCACGACGGCGTCGCGGCGCGCGCGCACCGGGGGCAAGAAGCAGCCGAAGCGCACGTCGGCGGATTTTCGGCGCGGGTCCCGGGTGCGAACCAGCGCGGGAAGCGACGCCGGCGTGGCGGCGCGGGGCGGCGGCGGCGCGGGCGGCGGGGGCGGCGCGGCGGCATCGCCCTTCCAGCCGGACAGCGCGCGCCCCGCGTCGCGGATGATCCCCTCGGCGTCGATCTCGCCGACCACGACCAGCGCGCCGTTGGCGGGCCGCCGGACGCGGTCGAACCAGGACTGGACCTCGGCCTCCGTCACCTTCCGGACCACGGGTGTGCCGGGCATGAGGTGGTACGGATGGTTGCCGAACAGCGCCGTGCGGAACCCGTGCGCGGCGCGACCCTCGGGGGTCGCCTCCCAGACGCCGTTGCCGGTCACCCAGCGCTCGAACGCCGGATGCGGCCAGAAGACGTGCAACGAGTCCGCCTCCTCCGATAGAAAATCGAAGGCCTTGCCGACGTCCGCCGAGAACATGCTGAGGGACTCGACCGTCTGGTCCGCGTAGTATCCCGTCGATCGCAGGAGGCCCAGCTCGATCGGCGCGCTGGAGAGGTCCCAGCGCAGCACGCGCGCGAACGCCACGCGGGCGCCGGGGGCGTCGCCCGGCTGCGGGTCGGCGTGGAACCCGAGCAGCATCGACGCGAACGGCAGCCCCGGCCGGCGCAGCGCGATGACCGTCAAGCCGTTCGGCAGCGTCCGGACCAGCGCGGCGCGCGCACCGGGCGCCTGCGTGATCTCGGCCAGCTTCGCGTCGTCGGGCCGATCGACGTCGTCTTCGTCGTAACGTTCCAGGTCGTCATCCGCCTCGGCCCCGAGGCGTCCGGCGGAATCCGTCCGGCCGGCGATCGCGCCGCCCGCGCGGCCCGCGGGCATCGCCTCGGGCACGATCAGCACCGAGCGCGCCGCGCTCGGTTTCAGGTAGCGGGCGGCGAAGTCGGTGATCTCGTCGGTCGTCATCTTTTCGAGCGTGCCCAGCACGTTCGAGATCAGCGCGCTGGATCCCGAGTGCACGAGATCCGCGCGGACCATCGCCCGGCCCTGGATCCCTTCCATCCCGAGCGCGGTCCTCAGCGTCGCCGCCTGCAGCGCGTACTGGTTACTCCAGCGCAGCCGGCCCTTGATCGCGACCATCGTCGGATCGGCCAGCGCCTCCAGCGCCGCGGTCGCTTCCTTGTCGATGCGCGCAGCGTCGGCGGCGGCGCGCAGCCGGAAGCGGCACCCGACGACGCTCGACAGGCTGCCGGTCAGGTAGAGGCCGCTGACGTCGAGGACGTCGTTGGTCCCGTCGACGTCCAGTCGCTTCGACAGCACCGACTGGATGACGTGCGTGACCACGGCCAGCTTGTCGCCCGCGATCCCGACGGACGGCGGCACGCGCCAGCCGATCCAGAGCTCTGGATAGTTCACCTTGGCGACGTGGGGCGGCAGCGCGGCATCGCCGGGTGGCGGCTCGCCGAACGCCGCCGGCGGCCTCCGAACGGGGGCGCGGCGCGCCGATTCCTCGCCGCGCAGCGACGCCGGCAACGAGGCGATGAACGTCTTCTCCCAGCCGGCTGGCACCGGTCCGGAGATCACGACGGTCATCCGTTCCGGACGGTAGGTGCGAGCCGCAAAGGCCTGCACGTCGGCGAGCGACAGCGGGTCCGAGCGCCGGATCGCGCGCCAGGTCTGCCCGACCGGATCCCCCGCGGGCAGCAACGATGGCACGAGGTGCTCCCAGCCGGAGGCGCCTTCGCGGCGCCGCTGCTCCTCGGCGGTGATCGAGACCTCCTTGGCGACGTGAACATCACGGGCGCCGCGCAAGGGATCTGCCAGGCGGCCGAGCAGCGTCGCGGCCAGCTCGTCCAGCGTCTGGCGCGGGCCGAACGCGTGATAGGTGGTGCGCTCCATGGCGGTGTGCGCGTTGAACGACGCCGCGCCCAGCTTGTGGAGGCGCCTCCAGACGGAGACGCCGCTCTCGTCGGGCACGCGGAACACCAGGTGTTCCAGCACGTGCGCCATGCCGACCTTGCCCGCCGGATCGTCGACCGCGCCGACGTCGACAATCACGACGACGCCGGCGATCGTCGAGACGTCGTCCTGCTCGACGACGACCCGGAGCCCGCTCGGCAGCGTGAACTCCTGGACCGGAAATGCGTGCGCGGGCGGCGGCGGGCTGCTGGTGCCGCAGGTCAGGCTGGCGGCGGCGGCGAGCGCGAGGACGAATCGCCGCCGGCCGGCCATCGCGATCGACCGGCTACTTGATCGACAGGAGCTCGATGTCGAAGACCAGCATCCCCTTGGGCGCGCCCGGCCGCGGCGAGTTGTCGTAGGCCAGGTTGCCGGGGATCCAGAAGCGGGTCTTCTCGCCGACCACCATCAGCTGGACGCCCTCCGTCCACCCGGCGATCACGCCGTTGAGCGGGAACGTCGCGGGCATACCGCGCATGACCGAGCTGTCGAACATCTTGCCGTCGGTGGTCCAGCCCGAGTAATGGACCTCCACCATGCTCTCCGGCTTCGGGTGCTCCTTCCCGGTCCCCTTCTTCAGCACGCGGTAAGCGATCCCCGACTTCGTCTTCTTCGCGTTCTTGGGCGGGGCGGCCACGTCGGCGGGCGTCTCGGGCGGCTTTGGCGCCGGGGTGAACCCGAGCAGCTCGACGTCGAAGACCAGCTGACCGGAGGGGCGGCCGCCGCCGCCGCCATCGCCGTAGGCGAGGTTGGCGGGGATCCAGAACCGGCGCTTCTCGCCGACGACCATCAGCTGCAGGCCCTCGGTCCAGCCCTTGATGACGTGGTTGAGGGGGAACTTGGCGGGCGTGCCGCGCTTGACCGAGCTGTCGAACATGTGGCCGTCGCTCGACTGCCATCCGGTGTAGTGGACCTCGACTGTGTCGGCGGCGTTCGGCTTCTCCTTGCCGGTGCCGGGCTTGAGGAGTTTCGACGCCAGCCCGCTGGCGG